>JADMIN010000664.1 GCA_015478575.1 Ktedonobacterales bacterium
CGTGACCGCACGGCGCTCGTGACCGCACGGCGCTCGTGACCGCACGGCGCTCGTGACCGCACGGCGCTCGTGTCCGCGCCTTTCCGCGAGCGGCGCGAGGTCATCGGCATTTCTCCTCTGCCCTTCCGAGCTTGCCCTTCCGCGCGGAGATAGGGAAGAGCGGCTACGAGGATGGTCCGCTTGCTGAGCACGGTGGTGAGGGAAGCTACCAGGGAAAAGACATGAGCAAGACATGAGAAAGACATGAGCGAGCACGACACGCGGCGCTGCCTCTTCTGCGGCATCGCCGCCGGCACCGTTCCCAGCCAGCAGGTCTACAGCGATGAACTGGTGATGGCGTTTCGCGATCTTCATCCCCAGGCCCCTCTCCACGTATTGGTAATTCCACGCGCCCATATCGCTGGCATCAATGCGCCAGAGGCTGAGGATGGCACGCTGCTCGCCGCGCTCGTGCGCGCGGCGAATGTGGTGGCCCGCCAGGCGGGTATCGCGGAGAGCGGCTACCGCCTGGTGTGGAACGTTGGGCCGCACGCTGGGCAGAGTGTCTTTCACCTCCACCTGCACGTCCTCGGCGGGCGCGCCCTGGGCTGGCCGCCAGGCTGATACCGTACGCCCTCCCTTCACATGCCATGCGCCACACAGGTATACTGTGCGCGTATACGGTGCGCGGCGGATATGCCCAGCCAGTGCTAGGCAGACTAGGAGCGTGACCTGGTGAACGAAACGACGACGGTGGGTGCGCATGAGGCGTTCCGGCTGGGCGAGGGCGGCCACAAGAAAGGACTGCGGAGCATGAGGCAAGCGCTCTCGCGGTTCTTGGAGACACGGCGCTATGCCGTCTGCGCCGCGGCTGCCATCCTCGTGGGGGGCGCGCTGCGTGGCGTGGTGGCAGCGCTCGGCTGGCCACCGATGAACGGCGATGAGGGCACGACTGGCATCACCGCGATGCACATCGCCTATCACGGCGCGCACCCCGTCTTCTTCTATGGCGAAGACTATATGGGTGCGTTGGAGGCGTACCTGGCGGCGGGCGCCTTCCGTCTTTTCGGTGTCTCAACCTTCTCACTCCGCCTGGGCACCATCCTCCTCTTCGCCCTCTTCCTCATCTGCATGTATGGTCTCGCTCGGCTGCTCTTCAATCGGCCAGTCGCGTTGCTCACGGTGGTCCTGCTCAGCTTGGGTAATGCCGATCTCGTCTTCCGCGAGGTCATTGCCGCGGGCGGCTATCCTGAGAGCTTGTTCTTTGGTTCAGCGCTCTTTCTCTTTGCCGGCCTGGCCATACGCGCCTATGATTCCGAGGCGCCACACGAGCACCGCTTCCGACGGCTGGGTGCGTATGGCGCCTGGGGACTGGCCGCTGGCCTGGGTCTGTGGAGTGATCCTATTCTCATGCCGTTCGTCGTGTGCTCCGGGCTGTGGCTGGCCATCGCGTGCCGCCGCGAACTGCGCACATGGGGCGCGGTCGTCGCGCCACTGGGCCTGCTCATTGGCATCAGCCCCCTCATCGCGCATGCGCTCATGCCCCCGCCTGCCCAAGGCACCTCGATCGCCCTCGCTCAGGCTGGTCCCCTCTCGGGCGTCCTGCGAGGCGCGACTATCTGGCTGCTGGGGCCGTCGCTCGTCGGTACGCTGACGATCAGCCTGCCACGTATGACCGGTGCGCCGCCCTGGCTGACCACGCCCGCACTGCGCGCCTGGCCACTCGCATCGTCCCCCATCATGCGCGATCTCCTGGCCGCCGCCCCTAGCGTCGTCTGGAGCGCGGCGGTGGTGGCGCTGGCTTTCTTCGCTGTGCGCACGGCCTCTAGACGCCTGCGGCGGCTGCGCCTGGCGGCGGGCGGGCAGCCCTGGCCGCCCAGCGTACGTTGGGA
>JADMIN010000021.1 GCA_015478575.1 Ktedonobacterales bacterium
ACGACGAGGCGGGTATGCTGCATGCGAGGGCACATGGCCCAGCGGCACGCGCGAGTGCGCCGCCGCGCACTCCATTGGAGGAGGATGCTGGAGGAGGATGCTCGCTTATGGCTGAAACCGCGGCGACCGAGACGCGCCCTCGCGTGATGGTCCTCTTCGCCCACCCTGACGACGCGGAGTTTCTCTGCGCTGGCACAGTCGCGCGCCTGGCGCGGGATGGCTACCGTCTCCAGTACGTACTGGCAACCAGTGGCGACAAGGGCAGTGACGATCCCAACGCCACGCCAGAGCGACTAATCGAGACGCGCCAGGCGGAGCAGCGCGCGGCGGCGCGAGTACTGGGCGTAGAAGAGGTGACATTTCTCGAGCACCGCGATGGCGAGGTAGAGGTCAATATCCCCTTCCGCCGCGAATTGGCCCTCGTAATCCGCCAGGGCAGGCCGGATGTCGTCATGACCTTCGATCCCTGGCAGCGCTATCAGATTCACCCCGACCATCGCGCAGTGGGCCAGACCGCGCTGGATGCGGTGGCCGCCGCGCGCGATCGCATGTATTATCCCGACCAGTTGGTGGGCGACCTCACCGAGCACCGTGTCCACAACGTCTACTTCTTCGCGACCGATCACCCCAACTTCTATGTGGATATCACGACCACCATCGAGACCAAGATCGAGGCGCTGCTGACGCATGTCAGCCAGATTCGTGGCCGCGAGATCAGCGACTTCATCCGGGCACGGGCGCGCCAGGCGGGCCTGGAGATCGGCGTCGAGTACGCGGAGGCCTTCCACTACCTGCCGATGATGCGCCCGCCCGATCTGCGCCGCCACCCGAACTGGTAAACGGTGGCGGCGGGTGACCAAAGGCATGGCGTTTCGCGTCGGCTTCCTACGACGGCTTCCTACGGCGAGGGAGACAGGGAGGGGCAGGGTATGCGCGTCTTGGTGATTGGGTCAGGTGGGCGCGAGCATGCGCTCTGTTGGGCGGCGGCGCGCTCGCCCCAACTAGGTGCGCTCTTTTGCGCACCAGGCAATGGGGGCACGGCGGCACTCGCGGAGAACATCCCGCTTGACCCGATGAACTTCACCGCTTGCGCGGCATGGGCCGAGCGCCAGGCGATTGACCTCACCCTCATCGGCCCAGACGATCCCCTCGGCGGGGGCATCGCAGACATCTTTGCCGCGCGTGGGCTGCGCGTTTTCGGGCCAAGCGCCGCTGCCGCGCGTATCGAGAGCAGCAAGGCGTGGGCGAAGCACCTCATGCGTGCCGCGGGCATCCCCACCGCCCACGCACGCTCGTTCGACGACCGCGCCGCCGCCGAGGAATATCTGCGCAACTATGAAGCGCGCGGGGGGGCCTACCCTGTCGTCATCAAGGCGGATGGGCTGGCCGCAGGCAAGGGTGTCGTCCTCGCGCGGGATGGCGCCGCCGCGCGCGCCGCGCTCGATCATCTGCTGGTGGCGGGCGGGCTAGGCGCGGCGGGCCGCACGGTCCTGATCGAAGCGTATCTAGAAGGGCCAGAACTCTCGCTCTTCGCCTTGGTGGATGGTGCGCGGATGGTGCCGCTCACGCCCGCCTGTGACTACAAGCGTGCCGAAGATGGCGACGCCGGCCCGAACACCGGCGGGATGGGCGCCTACTCGCCGCCGAGCTTCGCCACGCCAGCGCTGCTGGCCGAGATCGAGGCGCGCATCCTGCGCCCGACGGTCGCCGCGCTCACGGCGGCGGGCACCCCCTTTCGCGGGCTACTCTATGCCGGGCTGATGCTCACGCGCGAGGGACCGAAGGCGTTGGAGTTCAACGCGCGCTTCGGCGATCCCGAGACGCAGGTCGTGCTGCCGCGGCTCGAGAGTGACGTGCTAGCGCTCTGCGCCGCCGCCGCTGATGGCCAGCTGGATCGCGTGCCCATGCCGGCCTGGTCGGCGAAGGCCACGTGCGGAGTGGTGGTGGCCTCAGCGGGCTATCCTGGCCCCTCTGCCAGCGGACTGCCCATCACAGGACTGGAGACACTCGATTCGGATATCTTGGTCTTCCACGCGGGCACGCGCCGCGTGGCCGATGGGCAGCTCGTTACCTCCGGCGGGCGGGTCTTGACGCTGGTGGCATATGGGGAGACGGTCGCGGCGGCCCGCGCCCACGTCTATGCCAACATCGAGCGTGTCCGCTTCGCGGGAGCACGCTGGCGGAGGGATATCGCCGCCCGTGAGCAGCCTGTGGGCCAGTAACCATCCAGGGGATCTTCTCTGGCCTGGCATATTCCGGCCTGTGCCCCATCCATCGCCTCCCCATCCGGCCAGGAGAGACTCCCCGTATCCTGCCCAAACCGCCAGTACACGGGAGGCCCGCGCATGCCGCATAATGCATGGGGCGGCAGTGAGCCAGGCAGAGCGTGAAATGGTGGTGGGCATGGGCGGAGAGACGAACGAGACGGCGACGGAGCGGTCATCAGCGGGGCATCCAGTGGGAGCACTCTGGCGGTGGCTGGCTGACCTTGGCGGGCGCGGGGCGAGGCGAGGCCGCACGCCACCAAAGGCGGAGAGCGGCGGCGGGCGCAAAGGGAAGCCCTTCGGCGATAACGACGAGGAAGGCCTGAGCTTCCGCATGGTCGTCACCGCGTTCACCAGCCTGCCACGGGTGATCCGCCTGGTTTGGGAGATCCACCCGACGCTCACACTGCTGCTGGCGGTGCTCTACATCGCGCAGGGCTTCGTGCCCGCGCTGACCGCCTATGTGGCCAAGCTGCTCTTCGACGACGTGCTCTACGCCATCCGCATTCATGGGCAGCGCGGCGCGATGGGGCTGGTGATCTGGCTGGTAGTGGCGCAGTTCGCCGTCCAGGCACTCTCCAGTCTGCTCACCACCCTCTCCAACATCGCGCAGCAACTGCTGCAAGAGCGCACCTCGTACGCCGTCCAGCTCCAGGTGATGGAGAAGGCCAACACGCTCGATCTGGCCTTCTTTGAAGACGCCCGCTTCTATGACTCGCTCCAGCAGGCGCAGCGCGAGGCGGCCACGCGCCCCATCGGGATGATCTCACAAACCTTCGGGCTGGGGCGCACGCTAGTGACGCTCTTCTCCGCCATTTTCGTGCTGATCCATCTGGCATGGTGGCTGGCGATTCTGGCGCTGCTCGCGCCCATCCCCGCCTTCGTCGCCAGCATGCGCTATGGCTGGTGGGGCTATCAGGTGATGCGGCGGCAATCGCCGCTGCGCCGCGAGATGAGCTACTATAATACGCTGCTCACCACCGACACATTCAACAAAGAGGTCAAGCTCTTCACGTTGGGCGATTTCTTCATTCGGCTGTATCGCACGCTGGCCGAGCGCTTCTACCATGAGGCGCGGGCACTCATTGTGCCGCGCTACCTCGCCGCCTTCGCCTGGGGGCTGGGCAGCCTCGTCTTGAACGGCGTGGTCTATCTCTATGTCGCGGTAGCGGCGGTGGCCGGGCGCATCAGTTTCGGTGATCTCACGCTCTACACCCAGATGGCGCTCTCGTTGGGCACGAGCTTCCAGGGGCTGCTCAGCGGCATCTCCTCGACATATGAGAACAACCTCTTCGTCAACACGCTCTTCGAGTTCCTCGAGTATGAGCCGCGTATCGTCAGCCCCCCGGATGGGCGCCAGTTGGAGCCGAGTGCGGGGCTGGCGGTAGAGTTCCGCCAGGTGAGCTTCAGCTATCCGGGGCGCGGCGAGAAGGGGCAGGCGCTGCGCGATGTGAGCTTTCGCATCGAAGCCGGAGATACGGTGGCGCTGGTGGGGCGCAATGGCGCGGGCAAGACGACAATCGTCAAGCTCTTGACCCGTCTCTACGACGCGGACGCGGGGCAGATTCTCATCAACGGCTACGACATTCGCGAGTATGACCTGGCCTCGCTGCGCGCGGGCATCGGCGTGATCTTCCAAGACTACGTGACCTATTATCTCTCGGCGGGGCGCAACATCGGCGTGGGGCGTATCGCGGCGGTGGAGGACACCGCTGGCATCCGGGCCGCCGCGGCCAAGAGTGGGGCGGACGCGGTGATCGGCCAACTGCCGGAGGGCTATGAGAGCATGCTGGGCAAGTGGTTCGACCAGGGGCAGCAACTCTCCGGTGGTGAGTGGCAGAAGATCGCGCTGGCCCGTGCCTTTATGCGCGACGCGCCGCTCTTGATTCTGGATGAGCCGACCAGCTCGCTGGATCCACAGGCGGAGTATGAGGTCTTCGCGCGTTTCCGCGAGCTGACGGCGGGTAAATCGGCCATCTTTATCTCACACCGCTTCAGCACAGTGCGGCTGGCCAACCGCATCCTCGTGTTGGAGGATGGCGGCATCCTCGAAGAGGGCACGCACGCGGAGTTGCTGGCCTTGGGGGGGCGCTACGCGGAACTCTTCACGCTGCAAGCCGAGGCGTATCGGTAGGCGCGCCGCCGCTGCCGCTCGCCGCCGCTGCTCCTCGCCTCTCCGGCGCGCGGGGCCAGCAACGCCGCTTCCCTCGCCAGTGGAGCGGGGGAAAGGATATGCGATCAGACCGCCAGCACGGGACTCATCGGCACGCCGTCAACCGAGTTTGGCCCCAATACCTTTTCGAGTTGCCGCGTTAACTCCGGGCAGAAGCGCACTCCCAGCCGACCAGGGACCGTGGCCAGGCGCGCTTCCCAGCGACCGTTGCGTACGACGAACTCGTAGCGATCGTCACCAGGGAAATCACGTAGGATGGTGATGACGTCATGCAGTTGCGCGCGGTCCAACACGCTGTTCTTGCCGCGCCGCAGATGGATGCGCACCAGATAGTCGCGGCGGGTGGCCTCTTCCTCGCTCACGAGAAACGCCTCGGCCTCGTCACAGACGAGCTGCGGCTCATCATCGCGCAGCTTGACCGTGCCCGTCACGAGCACCACCGCCTCCTCGCGCCAGACCTCTTGTGTCGTGGCATAGGCCCTGGGGAAGACCACCACCTCGATCGTGCCGTGCAAGTCTTCGAGTTGCACCGCCAGCATCGCGTCGCCACGCTTGGTCATGATGCGCCGGATGGCGGTCACACGCCCGCCCAGGGTCACGCGCTGCCCCGCCCATTCTTCGTTCAGGAAGGCGGTAAAGCCGGTCACACGCTTCTTCAGCAATGGGGCGATGTGTGCGAGTGGGTGCGCGGAGAGATACAGATTGAGCAGGTCCTTCTCCCACGCCAGCAGTTGCTGTTGTGGATAGTCAGGGGCTTCCACTGGCATGAAGTCATCTGTGGCGCTCTCGCTCAGGCCACCGAAAAGGCTATTCTGTCCGACCTCGCGCATCCTACGCCGCTGTTGGCCGAGGCTGAGTGCGCGGTCGAGTGAGGCGATAAGACGGCTACGCCACCTCTGGGGGCTGATGCCATCCGGGCGGCTCACGGAATCGAGCGCGCCAGCCTTCACCAGACACTCGACGGCGCCGCGCGTGAGGTTCTTGCTGTCGGTGCGCGCGAAGACGTCGGCCAACGAGTGGAATGGGCCGCCGGAGCGCCGCGCCTCGATCAGCTCCTCGATAGGCCGGCTGCCCACGTTCTTGATGGCGAGCAGGCCGAAACGCACGCCCCAGCGCGATTGGCCCGTCGCTGGGTCATCCCCCAGATGCTCGACGGTGAAGTCGCCTTCACTCTGGTTGATATCCGGTGGCAGCACCTCGATGCCCATGCGTCGGCACTCATCCACCGCGGCGATAACCTTCTTGGCGTCGCTAGCCTCGGTCGTGAGCGTGGCCGCCATAAACTCCGCCGTGTAGTTCGCCTTCAGATACGCGGTCTGGTAGGCCACCCAGGCGTAAGCACAGGCGTGGGCCTTGTTGAAGCCGTAGCCAGCGAACGGCTCAATAAAGGTGAAGATTTCCTCGGCGATGTTCGCGTCAATGCCGTTCTTGACACAGCCCATGACGAACTTGTCGCGATACTTGACCAACTCCTCACGAATCTTCTTTGACATCGCCTTGCGGAACTTATCCACGTCGCCCCAGGAGAACCCGGCGAGCTGGACCGCGATGAGGAGCACCTGATCCTGGTAGACGATGACGCCATAGGACTCACGCAGCAGCGATTCGAGCAGCGGATGCAGATAGCGAATCTCGACTTCGCCATGCTTGGCCTTGATGAACTGGGGAATGGAGTCCATCGGGCCGGGGCGGTAGAGCGCGACCATCGCGGTGATGTCTTCCAGACAGGTGGGCTTGAGCTCCTTGACGTACGAGCGCATCGCGCCGGACTCCAGTTGGAAGACGCCGGTCGTCTCGCCCTCACCCAGCAGCGCGTAGGTCTTCGCGTCATCGGGCGGGAGGCGGTCAAGGTCAATCTCGATATCGCGTGTCTGCTTGATGAACCGCTGGCAATTCATCAGGATGGTCAGGTTCGAGAGGCCGAGGAAGTCGAACTTGAGCAGCCCCAACTCTTCGAGGTGTGCCTGCTCGTACTGCGAGACTAGCCACGGATTCGGGTCTTTATAGTCGCGCAACTGCAGCGGCACCACGGTCTCCAGCGGCGCGCGCGAGACGATGACGCCCGCCGCGTGAATGCCGGTGCTGCGGACCGTGCCCTCTAGGTCACGCGCCATGTCCATCAACTGGCGGATCGGTGCGCTCTGCTCATAGAGCTGCTTCAGCTCTTTCACACCCTCCAGCGAGCCGGCGATGGTCACCTTCGGTCCTGTGGGGATGAGGCGCGCCACGCGGTCGGCCTCGGACTGCAAGCCCATGACGCGGCCAACATCGCGCACCGCCGCCTTGGCCGCCATCGTATTGAAGGTGACGATCTGCGCCACCCGGTCCCAGCCATACTTATCAGCGACGTAGCGGATCACTTCTTCACGCCGGTCGTCGGGGAAATCCATGTCAATATCGGGCATGCTCATGCGCTCAGGGTTGAGGAACCGCTCGAAGAGCAAGGCATAGCGCAGCGGGTCAACGTTAGTGATACCAAGCACGTAGGCGACGAGGCTGCCCGCCGCCGAGCCGCGCGCCACGCAACGCATGCCATGGCGGCGCGCGTAATGGGTATAATCCCAAACGATGAGGAAATACGAGACGAAGCCCTTGGAGCGAATGACCTCAAACTCGTAATCGAGCTTGCGCTGGACCGCCTCGCTCATCTCGCCGTAACGTTCTTTGACGCCTTCCAGGCAGAGATGATAGAGATAGGCGTTCTGATCCGTGAACTCTGGGGGAATGGTATAGAGCGGCAGCAGGTCCTGGCCGAACACGATCTCGACCTCGCACTGCTCGGCCACACGCATCGTATTGGCCAGCGCGTCCGGCAGCTCAGGGAAGAGCCGCGCCATCTCCTCGGGCGTCTTGAGATAGTAGTGCTGGCTATCGAACTTCATGCGCTTTGGCTCGTCGAGCGTCTTGCCGGTCTGCACGCAGAGCAAGACATCCTGCGCGGTGGCGTCAGCGGCGGCCACGTAGTGCAGGTCATTGGTGGCCAAGAGCGGCGCTCCGATCTCGCGGCTGAGGTCATAGAGCAGCGGATTGAGCGTGTTTTGGGGCGATGCGGGCGCTTGGTGGTCCTGGACCTCGATATAGAAGTTCTCTGGGCCAAAGACATCCTGATACCAGCGGGCGGCGGTGCGGGCGCCGTTGAGGTCGCCTTTGAGCAGCAGTTCGGGAATCTCGCCGGAGAGGCAGCCGGAGGTGACGATCAGCCCTTCGGCGTGCTCGCGCAAGACCTTCTTATCCACACGCGGGCGGTAGTGATAGCCGCGGGTATGTGCGATGGAGGTGAGCTTGAGCAGATTGGCATAGCCGGTCCGATTCTTGGCCAGCAGCAGCAGATGACTGTATTCATAGCGGCCTGTCTTCTCTTCGAGCGAAGGCGCAAGGTAGCCCTCCACGCCGAGGATGGGCTTGATGCTCGCGGCCTTGCACGCTTTGTAGAACGCGAGCGAGCCGTACATGCCGCCGTGGTCGGTGAGCGCGAGCGCGCCCATGCCGCCGGCCTTGGTCGCCTCGATCAGCCGCCGAATGCGCGATTGCCCGTCCAGCAGGCTGTATTCGGAATGCACATGCAGATGGGTGAAATCGGCCACGATCCTACCTTCTCCGGGGAATCAGCGTGCCCCCGACCGTGTGCCCAGCCGCTCTCCTCGAACGTATTTTAGACGATTCACGGCGGCCTACGCGCCTCTCTGGGAGCGCCCGATCAAACGGCCAGCGGAAGGGACTGTAGCATACTGGGCGGCGGCGTGCCACGAGGGTAGGACCCTACCGCATGGAGGGTTTCGCGCGCTCCTAGGCAGGAGGAGGTGCAGGGCGCTCGCGAACAGGCGTGTTCCGACTTCCCGGCTCCAGGGTTTCTCTTTCTGGGTCGCGCATCATGGTGGACCAGTACTTCCGTCTAGCCCGGCTGGGTGATTGCCTACCGCGTGTAACACAGGCATACTAGGGGTAGGATCAACGGAGCCGCGCCCAATGGTCCCGCTTCCGCTCCCGTCGCGACGCGGGGAAGGGAGCCAGGGGGAGCGCCCGTGCGTTTGCGCGGGGCACCAGACATCCCCTCCCAAGCCGCCACGCGCGGAGAGACGCACAGCGGAGACGCACAACGGAGACGCACAGCGGAGACGCACAGCGGAGACGCACAGCGGAGACGCACAGAGGAGACGCACAGCGGAGACGCACAGCGGAGACGCACAGAGGAGACGCACAGAGGAGACGCACAGAGGAGACGCACAGAGGAGCGCGAGCATGATCTATCAGGTGATGATCCGTCGGCAGGTGGGCATGGCATGGGTGGCGTACGCGGCGCCCACCGACGATCCGTCGGACGTGGTGCGGTTGATCCAAGCGGCCAACCAACAGTACGCCGAGGTCACGGTGCTGCAAGCGGAGAGCAAGCAGGCGCTGGCTGTGGTGCTGGCGCGCCTACGCAATGGTGAGTTGCCGACGCACACCATCTCGCCGCTGCCGGGTTTGACGGCGACACCGCGCGTGACGGTGCAGGATATGCCGATGGAACGACGGCGGTGGGAGATCGAGCAGGGGCCGGGTGGCGACCATGACGAACCCTACGAGTTTCGCTTGCCGGGCAATATGGAGGTAGCCGCGGCATGGCTGCGGCTGCTGGCGCGGCGCTGGCGCGAGCGGCCCGGCGGTGGCGCGGCGGCCTAGGCCCCCGCATGCGCTCCATGCCCTACAGGCGCAGCGCTTCGAGTTGGGCCAGGCGCTCACCAAGGGTAGCGGAGACCTTCGCCACAAGGTCTTCGCGCTGATTGCGCCGCACGTCAGCGAGCACGGTGATGATGTGGAAGACCTCGTACAGTAGGATGCGAAAGCGCGTGCCCAGGTCTTCCGCTGGACGGCCATAGACCTCCCAGAAGGCCTCCTGCTCAGCGGGTGTCGCACGCCGCGGCAGCAGGTGAAAGGTCCAATCAATCAGCGGATCGCCCCCGCGGGCGCGGTCGTAGTCGAGCACGGCGGAGATGCGCGGTTCCCGCCCGCCACGCTCGATCAGCACATTGAACGCCCACAAGTCGCCATGGAGCAGACGCGGCTCCGTGATCTCGTCGAGGAGCGTCACCTGGGCAGACGCGACCTCCAGCGCGCGGCGGGGCAGCGCCGTCTCAAGCCCGACGCGCTCGGCCTCGGCGCGGGCACGCTCCAGCCAATCCAGCACGGTGGCGCTCCATGAGTCAAACCGCTGGCTCGGCCAGGGTTCACCGAATGCCGCGCCGCGCACGCTGTTGATGCGCGCGCAGATCTCGGCCATCTGACGCATCAGGCTCACGCTCTCCGCCTCGGAAAGCTCGTGCGCGACGGCGGACCAGGACTCACCAGGCATGCGCGTCTGGAAGCGGTAGTCGCGGTCGAGGATTTGGTGCGTGAAATCCACCATAAGCGTCTGGGGCAACAGAGGCGCGATGGGGGCGAAGTACGGCTGGATGCTCTGCTCGCGGCGCATCAGGTCCGCCTCGTGCCAGGGGACCTCGCGCGCGGGCCGTGGGGCCGCGCGCAGGATCACCTCACCGCGCTCGGCCAAGTCCAGCAGATAGATTGAATGAAAGTCGCCGCCGCTCAGTTCCCGCGCCGACGCGACAGCGATGGCGGGGCCGAAGGCGCGCGCGCACGCGGCGCGAATCTGCTCCGGAGTGAGGGGCTGCTGGAAGGCGTCGGGGCCGCGCTCGATTGCCGTATAGTGCATACTAGAGATACGTCTCCAAGGATACTCCGCCAGCGCGCGACCACCGCGCGTATGCGGCACTATGCCACGGTCTGGCCCACGTGTCAATCGCGCGAAACGTGCGTGAGGTCCACCAGGCGGTGGCGGGAGAGGCGTCCGCCGCGGTACGATACGCCGGCACAGAGACACCCGTTCCGCAATCGAAATCGCTGGAGGTGATTCGCATGCCCCTCGATCCATCCTTGGCTGGCCACGAGACGCGGCCCGAGACCGGCACCATCGCCGCCGCCAATGTGCGCCAATTCGCCGCCGCCATCGGCGACGACAACGCCATCTATCGCGATGAGGCCACGGCCCACGCCGCTGGCTACGCGCGCATTCCCGCGCCGCCCACCTTTGTGACACGCTTCCGCGTCCCTTTCGCCGAGGCTGGGCTGGATGTCGAGCACTCGCAGGTGCTGCATGGCGAGCAGGAATATACCTTCACGCGCCCGCTCTATGTGGGCGACGCGCTCACCGTGCGCCACCGCATCGCGTCGCTGCGCCAATCGGGGCGAGGCGGCATGGCCATTATGACGATCGAGCAGCTCTGCGATACCGCCGAGGGTGAGCGCGTTGTCACGGGCAAAGCGACCGTGATCGTGCGCGACGCGCCGCTCGTGGCCGCTGGGGCCACCCCGAACGCCGAGACCCCAAGCGCCGAGACCCCGAGCGCTGGGGCCGCCGCGAAGGCGCGCCCAACGGAGCCGGAGGGGCGGGCCATTCCCCCGCTCACCAAGCATGTCACCCAGGAGCAGATCAACGCCTACGCCGATGTCAGCGCCGACCACAACCCCATCCACGTCAATCCAGTGGTCGCGCGCGCGGTGGGGCTGGATGGCACGATCGCGCATGGCATGCTCTCGATGGCCTTTCTGGGGCAGCTCGTCACGGACTGGCTCACGGCAACAGCGCCAGGCGGCCAGCTCGCGCGGCTGCGTGTGCGCTTCCAGGCGATGGTGCGTCCGGGGGAGACGCTGACCTGCCACGGTGTGCTCGGCGCGCGTACGGGGGAGCGCCAGCGGATCGAACTGTGGATTGACAACCAGCGCGGCGAGCGCGTGACCACTGGCGACGCCGACGCGACCATGTTCGGCGGCTAGCACGTTCCCAAGCAGCCGCTGCCCCATCGCGGCGCACAAGGCGAGGGAAGGGGGCGGACCTAGCGCGCGGGCTGACGGCGGCGCGCGACGCCCCCCACGGCCACCAGCACGACGCCACCGCCAAGCAACCCCGCCCCAGCCAGCGGCAGCACCGGCACGTTGGCGGCGGGCGAACCGTCGAGCGGCTGGCGCCCATCCGCGGGACCCACTGAGGTGCCATTCCCGTTCGGCGTCACGCTCGCGTCCGGGTGCCGTGTGGGGACATCTATAATAGGCGTTTGGCTGCTCAGCCCAGGGGTGGCGGGCTGCCGACCCCCATTGGGCAGGGTGGCTCCCGCGGTGTTGATCTGCCCCGCATGCCCCCCCAGGACCGCGTTGCCCACCAGCAGCGCGAAGCCGACGGTGGCCGCCAGCCCCCCCACCCGCTGCGCGATGCCAGGCCAGCGGCGGCGTGACGCTGACCGAGACGCTGGCGCGGCTCCGACGGGTGGCGAAGAATGGGGGCGCCCCATTGGCATGGGTGGGTCTCCCTCCAGCGGCAGCGCGAAGGAGCGGGGCAGCGGGGGCGCGGGCAGCGCCCGCAACAGCGCCCGCACCGCGCGCAGCGCCGCCACCTCGCGCTGGCACGCCACGCATGACGCGAGGTGCTGTTCGAGCGCCGCGCCCTCTAGTGACCCTAGTGCCCCATCGAGCCAGGCCGAGAGCCGCTCGCGCTGGCGCTCAGGATCGGTGTGCGGGTTATTCGTATCCCACTCCATGCGCTGTCCCTATTTCTCTTCATTCCCTGGAATGGGACGCTCCGGGGAGGCAAAAAGTTCCCCACCGCCCAAGAGCACTACCCGCAACTGCGCGCGTGCCCGCGCGATGCGCGACTTCACCGTGCCGAGCGGCGTCTCCATCACCCGCGCGATCTCCTCATAGGGCAGCCCTTGCACATCGCTGAGGATCAGCGCCAGCCGCTGCTCCGGCGGCAGACGCAGCAGCGCCGCCTGAATGGCCTCGATGACCTCTAGGCGCAGGGCGACCCGCTCTGGGTCCCATGAGGCGTCAATCAGCGCGGCGGGCAGGTGCGCATCGCTGAGCGTGCCCATGCCGCTCTCTGTGTTGGCTTCGAGCAGCGCCTCCAGCGAGGTGGTGGGCTGGCGCCCGCGCGCGCGGAAGATATCGAAGCAGCCATTGCTCACGATGCGCAGCAGCCACGCGCGGAACGACGTGCCGCGGAACGTGGCAAGGTGGCGAAAGGCGGAGAAGAACGCCTCCTGCGTCACATCCGCGGCGGTCTCGGCATCGCCCAGCATGCGCAGCGCCAGCGCATACGCAACCCCTTGGTAGCGCTCGACCAGCGTATTGAACGCGCTCCGATCACCGCACTGGCTCCGCGCGATGAGGTCCCGTTCGAGCGCACGCTCGCGGGCCGCGTCGTGATCATCGGTCTCTGGCTCTTGCCGCATGCCGTCTCCCACCCCTTCGTCGCTAGTGTATCCCAGCCAGCGCCAGG
>JADMIN010000665.1 GCA_015478575.1 Ktedonobacterales bacterium
CCCTATGCCCCTTGCGGATACCGTCCGCAGGGGGCGTTTTTTAGCGCATAGCACTGCCGTTGTCATCGTGTGGGGAGCCGCCTTCAGCATCTCCGTTCAGTGCAAAGGGGCTGTACTGGGCCGCATATCGGTTGGAACTGTGTTCGGCCGGTGAGCCTTCCCAGCTCACCGGGGGCTGCGCGGTGGTCATGGGTTCCCGGGCATCCCTCTCTCCGTCAACGCGGAAGAGCGCAGCGGGAGAAGTGGAAGAAGGAGACAGCGCCTGGAGTGCCTCGGTTGCGGGAAACTCTCCCAGCCGAGCGGCGGCGCCTGGGGTCGACTGCCCCTGGTCATCGATTGGCCGGTCGGCGTATCTCGCGGTGAGCAGCGCGAGGGCCACGACCCCCAGCAGGGCGCATCCCGCCAGCACCAGCACGGGATCGACCCCCCACAGGTCACAGAGCGCCCCGGTGAGCAGCGTCATACCCATCAGAAAGGCCTTTTCCCAGCGAGAGACACAGCGCCGGGCGACCTCGTCGCGCGCGAGGCGGATCTTTGCCAGGTCCTGCGCGCCCCCTGGCTCTGGGAATATCCAGGATCGCTGCGGTCTCGCAGCTCCTTCCTCTGGTGCGTTTCCACGCAACAAGCGTGGGTACAGGCGCTGCCACGAGCCGAGAGCGAGCGTGTAGACGGCAAGTGCCAGCCCGAGCAGCCACGGGGCCTGGAGCCAGGGGGTCCCAAGCATCCCCAGGCAGATGGCAGCGAGCGCCAGCATCCCCCATCCCGCCAGCCTCGTCGCGTTGTGGAAGGCGGGTGCGATGCTGTGGGTGGGTGGACCGAACAGGCTCCTGCCAACCCGGGTGAGGAGCGCGCCCCCGCTCAGCAGCAGGGCGCACAGCTGTCCGCCCAGTAACCAGAGCAGAATCCCAAGCCCCTGTGACCGCGCCAGGGAAAAGGCGTAGAGCGTTTGCACGACCAGCCACACACTGGTCAAAATGACCGTCGCCCCGCTTTCCAGCAGCATCAGCGAGAGCTGGCGGCGGCCCGCCAGCCAGGACCACCACCAGCCAGACTGCGTGCTCTGCCCCAGCTGCGCGGCATCACCGGAATGCCGGTTCCCCAAGCTGGCAGAGGCGGAGGCACGACCGCGGCTGGGTTCTGGGAGCGGGCAGCGAACCGCCGGCCACAGGTCCAGCGACAGGAGCGGCAGGAGCAGGACGACGCCGATAGTCCCAGACCAGGTGGGCAGAAGCCAGGCCGCGCACAGGCCGACCAGTACCCCTACGAGGCTGGCCGCCAGGCGCGTCCCAGCACGGAGCGCCGGCCATGGCCGCTCCTGATGCATCCGGGCCGAGCTGAACAGGGCCAGGAGGAAGGCGAGGAGCGCAAGGGCGCTCAGGTGGAGCACGGCGCTGGCCGGGGGCAGCGAGAGAGCAACCGCCGGTGAGGTTGTCACCAACCAGGCCAGCGCCGTGCCGAGCAGCCAGACGCCCCAGGTCACTCTCCCCGCCTGCCCGGAGAGCGCGCGGCCAACCATCTGCCCGGCCAGCCAGGCGATGCCGAGGCACGCGATGAGGGTTCCCTGGTACTGGCCTGCCCCCTCTGCCTGGCTGGCTGCGAGCGCCTGGGCAAGCAGGCGAAATTGCAGCGTCGCCCCGCCCAAACTCGCGGCCAGCCAGAACGCATTGAGCAGGCGGCTTCCAAGCACGGGGTCGACTGTTTTGCTGCCCTTCGGTCTAAATGCCATTGCTCTTGCCCTCTCCCTCATAGCGGGTGTATCGCATCCGTCGATTGCTCGCGGTCCGCGCGATCCGTCTCGTGTGTGGTCTCGGACTCCCCTGCCTGCTCGAAGGAGCCTGCCCCAGTGGGGTTGAGCAGGAGGTGGGGGGA
>JADMIN010000022.1 GCA_015478575.1 Ktedonobacterales bacterium
TCGCGAGGGGGGGCGCACCGTCGGCGCGGGCGCCGTCACCAAAATCGAACAGTAGGCACTCGCACGGTCGAGTGTGTTGTGCGTGTGAGCACGGCATCCGCGAACCCATTTCTACGCTCCTGGCTGATGCTTTCGGTCAGGAGCGTAGCATGTGCGTGGGTGGATCGTTCCATTTGATAGCATGGCGAGAGAGATTGATGGCGGGCGATAGGGGGAAATGCTAGACAGCGTTTCCAATGATGGTATACAATTGCCTAGAGTGGATACGCAGCACCGCACTCGTGGCAGGCAGCAAGCCACTGTGTGGCGGCCGAGCGCATCGCGCGGCGATTTCGGAGGGCATTGAGATGGCGGCCAAAGGCAAAGAAAACCGCATCCTCGTGACACTCGCCTGCAACGAGTGCAAGGAGCGGAATTACATTACATCCAAGAACAAGAGAAATGATCCAGAGCGTCTAGAGTTGCGCAAGTATTGTCCGCGCTGCCGCCAGCCTCGCCCACACCGCGAGACAAAGTAGGGTCGTGTCGGCGCGCGATGCGCGGGACGTTCTCGACCATAGGAGAAGCTCACCTTGGCTAAGGCAACGAGTAAGGAAAAGGGCGGCGCTTCCGCCCGCGCACGCATGGCGCGCACTTCGCTGAGCGCGGATGCCGCACATGTCCGCGCTCCCGCTGACGACGAGCCGCGCGATGAAGAGGTGGAGCTGGCCGGGGCGAGCGAGACCATCGAGGATGACGACGAGTCCCTGCGGCTCGATCCCCCCGCCTTCCAGGGGGGTGGAGCGGGCGGGGCCGTGGCTCAGGTGCCCGCCGCGCGGACAACGCCGCACAGCCTGACGGTGCCCGAACCGCTGATGCGCAACCCGTTTACACGTTTCATCGCGGAATCGTACATTGAGTTGCGCAAAGTGACCTGGCCATCCCGCCATGACGCTTGGAACATGACGCTAATCGTCGTTGCCATGTCAGCCGTCGTCGCGATAATTCTGGGAGTGGCCGATATTGGCTTCACACAGGCGCTGACGTGGATACTCAACCTGGGCACCGGCACACCCGGTCGGTAGGATGAGGATGGGCGCATATGTCGGCGCTCGCCGAGTGATCCTCGCGCGCGGCTTGGCCGCGCCATGAGGGACAAAGGAGTCCACGTGAGTAACGAGACTCGCGGGCAGTGGGAAGGGGCGACCGTGGAGGAGCAGGAAAACCCGGAGATGGCAGAGCACCATGCCGCGCCAGAGCCAGAGATTCCGGGTCGCCACTGGTATGCTATCCATACCTACTCAGGCTACGAAAACAAAGTCAAGACGCATCTAGAAGCCCGCATCGTGTCTATGGGGCTCAAGGATCGCATCTTTCAGGTGGTCGTGCCAACCGAAGAAGAGATCGAGATCAAGGGCGGCCAGCGACGTATCGTCACGCGCAAGGTCTACCCAGGCTACGTGCTCGTCAATATGGTGCTAGATGACTATACGTGGCATGCGGTGCGTGGCACACCAGGGGTGACGGGCTTCGTTGGCGGTATGGGCGCTGACGCTGTGCCCCTGCCGGAGAGTGAGTTGCGCTATATCCTGCGCACGCCGGCCAAGACGGGTGCCGCGCCGAAGCCTAAACCCAAGATCACCTTCCAGGTGGGCCAGAGTGTCAAGGTAGTTGATGGGCCTTTCACCGAGTTCATTGGCACGGTCAGCGAGATTCATCCTGAACGTAACAAAGTCACGGTGCTCGTCTCATTCTTCGGACGCGAGACGCCCGTCACGCTCGATTTCCTCCAGATAGAGAAAGTCTAGTGTCGAGCGTGCCGCGTGTGCCGTTTCTAGCGCGCACATGCCAGGACTCCGCCGTTTTGCCGGTGGGGTCCTCTCTCGCGTCTGGCACTTCACGTCGCCGACTCAGGCAATGTGGTCGGCGACCATCCGCGGGGGGGCGCGAAGCGCTCCCCAAACAACACGTGTATTTCGCCGGGTAGCACCGGTCGAGGGAGGGCGAGGGCGCCGATGCGCTCGCGGTTCCAAACGAGGTGGGACCGTTCTCTTCGCCCCATGACCTCATCAAGGAGAAGACATGGCAAAGCGCGTCAAAGCAGTCATCAAGCTGCAAATTCCGGCGGGGAAGGCCACGCCGGCCCAACCGATTGGCCCGGCGCTCGGTCAGCATGGCATCAGCATCATGCAGTTCGTGAAAGATTACAACGAGCGCACCGCCAGCATGGCTGGCAGCATCGTGCCAGTGGAGATCACCGTCTTCGAGGATCGCTCATTCACCTTTGTCACCAAGACGCCCCCAGCCACGGATCTGATCAAGAAGGCGGCAGGCGTGGAGAAAGGCTCCGGCACGCCCAACAAAACCAAGGCTGGGCAGATCACCCATGCTCAGGTGCGTGAGATTGCGCAGACCAAGATGAAGGACCTCAACGCGACCAGCATCGAGGGAGCCGAGAAGATCATTGAGGGCACCGCGCGCTCGATGGGTATTACCGTCGCCTAGAGACCCGCGCGCTCAAGAGTGTGGGTGACGCGCGTGGTCGCTCGCGGAAGGCGCTCTCTGAGCATGACATGCCGCGACAGACGCCACGATAACTCGCGCACGATACTCGCGACCGAGCGCCAAGCGCTTTGAAGAGACGAGACACGAACACCTCATCCGCCCATGAGTCACTGCGGACATCGCGCCACGAGGAGGGCAACAGCAATGCCACAGCACGGGAAAAAGTACACCGAGGCCATCAAATTGGTGGAGGAAAACAAGCTCTACCAGCCCACGGAGGCCCTAGAGTTGCTGAGGAAGCTCAGCTATGTCAAGTTTGATCCGACCGTCGAGTTACACATGCAACTCGGTGTGGATCCACGTCATGCCGACCAGATGGTTCGCGGCACGGCGGCGCTGCCCGCCGGCACGGGCAAGGCGGTGAATGTGCTGGTCTTCGCCCAAGGTGAGAAAGCCACCGAGGCGGAGCAGGCGAGTGCGGATTTTGTCGGCCTAGATGATATGATCAAGCAGATCAACGAGGGCTGGCTCGGCTTCGACGTGGCCATCGCGACGCCGGACGTGATGAGCAAGGTGGCCAGTCTGGGCCGTCGGCTTGGCCCCCGCGGCCTCATGCCGAATCCGAAAACCGGCACGGTCACCTTCGACATCGCCAAAGCGGTGCGCGAGGTGAAGGCTGGGCGCGTGGAATTCCGTGTGGATAAGACCAGCCAGATCCACATCCCTATCGGCAAGCTCTCATTCAGCAACGACCAACTCATGCAGTACCTGACGGCGGCGCTTGATGCCATCGTGCGCGCCAAACCATAAGGAGCGAAGGGACAGTATATCAAGAGTGTCGTCCTCTGCTCCACCATGTCGCCGAGCGTCCGGTTGGATCTGCCAGCGGCATTGGCGCTCAAGGTTGCGTAGCCGCTTGACAGGCGCGCGCGCGCCTGGTACACTTGTATCGGTACTATTCCATCTCTGCCAGAGACAGCAGGTGTGCGCTCGTCCGAGCGCCTAAACGATCCCGGCCTGCCGAGGCGAAGCTGCCACCGCGCCTGTCCGCCGCGCGCCCCTCGCGCCAGCGGAAATCGTGTGTGTCTGTGGGTCTTCGGGTGTGGGTCTTCGGGTCGGCGACCTGGAGGCCCTTTTTGTTGGGCTACATTATCCTGGCAGAGCGGGATTGCGCGTGATTACGGCGGGGTGGCGCGGGGAGCCGCGCTGGCTAAGCGAGGAGCGCACTTAGCCCTAACGCCCCGACTCTCGCCCTGGAAGGGAAGATTGACCATGCCAACATCAGCCAAGGCAGCAACCATCGAAGCGATGACAGAGAAGCTCCAACGCTCGCGTGGCGCGGTGTTGCTCAAGACGGAGGGGCTGACCGTCGCGGAGATGATGGACTTGCGCCGCAAGCTCGGCGCGAACAAGATCGAGTTGCACGTCATCAAGAACACGCTGCTGCGCATCGCCGCGGAGCGCGCGGCTTTCCAGGATCTTACGGCGCTGCTCACTGGGCAGACGGCCATCGCCCTCGGCTATGAGGATGAGATCACGCCCGCCAAGACCGTCAGCGACTACTTGCGCACGGCGAAGACGGGCAAGCCGGTGATCATCAAGGCCGGCATCTTGGAGCGAGCGCCGATCAGCGCGAAGCAAGTGGAAGACCTGGCGAAGATTCCGTCACGTGACCAACTGCGGGCGCAAGTCGTCGGCACCATCCACGGCCCGATGAACCAGATCTATGGCGTCATTAGCGCGCCGCTGCGCGACCTCGTCAATGTGCTGGAGGCTCGCATCCGCCAGCTCAGCGAGAACGCCGCGTAAGCACCCGTGGACCGAGCATGTCCGCTTGGCCTCGCGGCTGAGGGTATGCCAACCAGAGTGTGACTGCTTGGGCAACAACCCACGCTATCGAAATGCGACACGAGACACGCGCTGCCCAGTGGCCGCGCACACACCTATGAGGAGGATGACAATGGCCGTTGATGTGGAAAAGATCATCGAACAACTTAGCAACATGAGCGTGCTTGACCTGGTGAAGTTGAGCAAAGCCTTGCAAGATCAATGGGGCGTGAGTGCCGCGCCGGCGATGGTCGCCGGCCCCATGATGGGCGCCGCCGCTGGTGAGGCCGCCCCGGCGGCCGTTGAGGAGCAGACCGAGTTCACCGTTGTGCTCAAGGAAATCGGCCCGAACAAGATTAACGTCATCAAGGCGGTGCGCGAACTGACCAGCCTCGGCCTCAAGGAGGCCAAGGAGTTGGTGGATTCCTCCCCCAAGCCCGTCGTCGAGAACGTGGCGAAGGATGCGGCCAACGCCGCCAAGACCAAACTTGAGGAGGCCGGCGCCAAGGCCGACATCCAGTAAGGCGGATGCGCTACAGCCCTGCCACCCGCGCAGGGTAAGAGGGTCACATCCACCATGCGTGCGCTTGGCGATGAACCGCTGAGAACACGCGCATGCCCTCCCATTCAGGGAATGCCGGACCGCCCAGAGCAGGTGGCCTCGCGCCCGTTGATGGGAGGGCATGCGTATTGCCTGCGCCTTGTCACCGCAACCGCGCCCATCCACTCTGGCGCATCCTCCTAGAGGTCGCTTGAGATGCCTGGTCGAGTTTCCTCCTGAAGGATGGAGAGCCGCATCCGCATCCATTTTGGCACTTGACATGTCTGTCGCTAGAGTGCTACCATGCCGCCTATGCAGACACATTTCCCACGTCGGCGCCACGGCGTCGCGCGCCTTCTCCTTTGCTATAGGCCACACAAGGCAAGCACCTTCGCCGCGTAAGCCCGGCGCCTTCGCTTACGCGGCAGACACGCGCCGCCATGGCCTGCCTCTGCTCGCGAGCGAGTCGCACTCGCGCGAGCGGCTTTGCGCATGCTCGTGAGCGCGCTCCCCTGCTTCATCGCCAGCACGATATAGTTCACTCCCCGCCGGGCAGCTCTTCCTGATTCATCCCGTGTCTCATGGCGGCGTGCGTCCGTCACCAGACACGTATCCAAAGAGAGCACCGGCACTGTTATGAGCATGATCCTTCCAGACTCCATCGCCGCGCCCGCCGCGCCGTCCACGGCATCGGCCATCGGCGCGTCGCGACGTAACATCTGGGCCTACGGCCTCTATACCAGCGCTACCAGTATCCGCTTCAACCAGGCCATTTGGCTGATCTATCTGGCGGCACATGGCTACAGCCCGTTCGCCATTGGGCTGTTCGAGATGGGCTTCCACCTGACCAAGTTTGTCGCCGAGGTGCCCACCGGCGTCTTCGCCGATCTCGTGGGTCGGCGCGTCAGTCTGATCATGTTC
This sequence comes from Ktedonobacterales bacterium, assembly GCA_015478575.1. Taxonomy (GTDB): domain Bacteria; phylum Chloroflexota; class Ktedonobacteria; order Ktedonobacterales; family JADMIN01; genus JADMIN01. Next base: position 5,774 of record JADMIN010000022.1, read on the forward strand.
TGCGCGCTGGGTGCTGTGGCGGATCTGCTCTTTCTCGCGCCATCCCCGACGTTGATTGCCGGCAGCATGGCACTCTCTGGCATCGCGTACGCCTTTCGTGGCGGCGCCGATTCCGCCATGCTCTGGTCACTCGCGGGCGGTGCGGGCACGGAGGCGACTGCCGCGCGTTATAGCAAGCTCTACAGCCGCATGTTCCTCCTCATGCTTGGTGGCGAGGCCATCGGTACGGCCGCTGGTGGCGTGCTGGGCGGCATCGCCGTGAGCCTGCCGTTTCTCTGCCAGAGTATCACCACTGGGCTAGGCATCATCCCACTGCTGGCGCTGCCGGAGCCACACTCGGCGCGGAGCCAGCGGCGGCGCCCGCTGACTCACGTGCGCGCGGGGCTACAGACCATCCGGCGCGATCCCGTACTGCTGGGGCTGTTGCTGCTCTCAGGGCTGCTGGCGGGTGTCTCCGCTACCGTCAGCATGTTTGTCCAACTCTACTTCCGTGGCCTGGGTCTCTCGCTAGCGGCGATTGGCCTGATCTTCGCTCTCGCCATCGTACCCAACTCGGCCTACGCGGCGCTCGCCCCTCGGCTGATCGCGCGGCTTCCGCGCAATCAATTGCTGGCGACGTGCGTCATGGCGCAAGGCCTGGGGTTGTTGGCGTTGCGCTCAGGGCAGCCGGCCATCGCCGTTCCTGGCTTCGTGCTGCTCTTCTATGCCACCGACGCGCTCGTCATGCCGTCCATCAGCCGCTACCTGAATGAGCGTGCCCCCGAGGCGCAGCGCGCGACCATTCTCTCACTGGATACCGGCCTCTTTAGCGCGGTGATGATTGTCCTCTTCCCGCTCTTTGGTCTGGGGCTGACACATATCTCCTACGCCACCGCCTACCTGTGGACACTCGTGGCGCTGGTCGGCGGCAGTGCCGCTATCGCTGGCGCCGTCACGCTGCTGGCGCGGCGGGACGCCGCTAAACCCGGCTGTGGCGTGGGATCACTGGGCAGCCCCACCTGACTGAAGTCAGGTGCGCTTCGACCTGCCCTGATGGAGCAGGTGTTCCGCTCATGCGCTCGCGTGTCCTCGCACATCCACGACGCGGTTCCGCATGGCGCCGATGCCCACAATGGCGGATTCGAGGAGGTCGCCAGGTTTGAGGAATTCTGGGGGCGTGCGAGCGAAGCCCACCCCGCTTGGCGTGCCGGTGGCGAGAATGTCGCCCGGCTCCAGCGTCAGCACCTGTGAGAGCGTCACAATGATCGTCGCGATATCGAAGATCATGTGTGCGGTCGTGTCGTCTTGCTTGCGCTCGCCGTTGACTGAGAGCGTCAGGCGCAGGTGTTGGGGATCAGGTACGCCATCCGCGGTGAGGATCAGCGGACCCATCGGGCAGGAGCCATCCAGGCTCTTGCCGAGGAACCACTGCACGCCTGGTCTGTTCTGAATGTCGCGCGCGGAGATATCGTTGAGCACGGTATAACCCCAGATGTGCGCCAGGGCATCGGCGCGAGCGATGTGCCGCCCGCCATGCCCGATGATCACGGCCAGTTCGACTTCCCAATCCATCCGCTGCGACACGGTGGCATCGAAGGGGATATCGGCAAAAGGGCCGGTGACGCTGGTGGGTGCCTTGGTGAAGACATTGGGAACCGTCGGCAGTTGCACCTCCTGCCCGATAGCGCGCAGTGATTCGGCGGCATGCTCGGCATAGTTGCGGCCAAGACAAAAGATGTTCTTACGCGGGCGCGGAATAGGCGCGAGCACCTCCACCGCGTCCCACGCCAGCTCACCCTCGCCTGGCGCGGAGGCCACCAGCGCGCGTACCCGCTCCAACGCCGTGGCTCCGCCGCCGATCAACGCCAGCATATCGCGCAGCTCCTCTGCGTGCTCCTGGTGGCCAGATAGCGCCGCCGCGCGCGGCAGATCGAGGATGCGCCCGCGCCGCACCGCGCCCAGTCGCACTCCACCCGCATCACGGAATGTCACCAGCCGCGGTCCGGTCTCTTCTGAGCCGCTAGACATGCTCTTGTCTCCTCGTCTCTCTTCTTCACTCTTGCGGCTGGCGACAGTGTTCTTGGTGCCGCGTTCCAGGTCGCCATCGTCCGCTGGCGCGGGAGCACGGGCACTTCAAGAGAGAAGCCCCGCGTGTTCTTCGCGCGTGTTCATTCGCCCGTGGTGTCAGGCAGGAGCATGGGGGCATCTTCGCCCACCTCTCCAGGTATCCGCATGGCACCCTGATCTGGCGCTTCGGAAGCGTGTAGCAGCGGGTGAGGCTTCTGCCCTCGCGCGCGCTCGTGCGCCTCAGGCTCGCGAGCGGAGGTGGATGGCTCACCCGTGGAGCGGTCGCCTTCGATCGGCGCACGCGCGTCATCAGGTGCGCCTGTCAGTGGGCGACGCGGCGGCACACGCCCGCCGGGCGCGCGGAAATCCAGCATGCGGGTGGCGGCGAACTCGTTGGCACGCTCCTCACACCAGATGGCGTGGCGAATGTGCGCATCACGCAGCTCGCTCAGGATGCGGCGGAACTCGCGATCGAGCTGATCTGGCGCGGCTTGGAGCAGCGCCTCCGCGCGCTGGCCCACCTGGCGCTGGTGATGGGCAAAGGCGCGCAGCCGGTCATCGTAGCGCTCCAGAGTGAGCACCGCGGGCACGCTAGGGCTCATTCGCCAGGTGAGCAGTGTGCCCACCTGCTCCAGCCGCTCACGTAGGGCGCAGCAGACCACCAGATCTTCGCTGCCCATGGTGCTGAGCGCCTCACGTTCCATATATTCCGTCGCGCCGGAGGCAAACGCGACCTCAATCGCCACGCTGGCCCGCTCATCTTCCAATAGGGCGTTGAGCGCGTTCGTCGTGTCAGGTTGGATCGTCGCCATGCCGTGCCTTCATCTCATCTTCATTCGTGACCAGCGGTTTCTCTCAGAGTATCCCGCGCGTGGGATTCGCGCAAGCGCCTATCTTGCGTGGGGTAGCGTCGTTTAGCGCACATAGCCCGCCACTCCTCGCTCTGGCTCGTGCCGCCGCGTGTCTGGGGTAGGAGCGGTATGTCGGCACGCGACGTGCGCTCGTATTCCACGCTCGCATGTGGTATGACGGGAAGGTAGATCGTCACGTCTATTCGCGCCAGCTATTCGCGCCAGAAGGGGGATCGTGGCCATGGCAGAGACGTACAGCGTGCGCTCGACCAGCGATCCGCTGCGCCAGGTCTCGGCGCGCATCGTGCGCTGGTCCGGCGGCGCGCACGTGGAGGACGATGACGAGTTGGCGGCAGAGGACCCCCTCGAGATCCGGGCGGTGAGTCGAGATGGTGGCATGCCGACGCGGGAGACAGTGGCGGTCATCATGCGCACACCTGGGCACGATGAGGAACTGACGGCTGGCTTTCTCTATGGCGAGGGGTTCGTGCGAGCACGGTCGGAGTTGGCGACGCTCTCGCTTGGGTTGGATGGCGACGGCCTCCCTTCCCCCAATATCCTCGATGTGGAGTCGGCGGATGGAGCGAGCCTGCGGCAGCGCATGCGCGAGGCGGGCTATACGCGCCGTTTCGCGGTCAACGCGAGCTGTGGTGTCTGTGGCAAGAATACCGTCGCCGCCGCCTGCGCATCGCTCCCGCGGCTTCCGCTCGACCTCGACGACTTCACTCTTTCGCCGGAGGTGCTGTATGCCCTGCCGGAGTGCCTGCGGGTGGAGCAGCGTGTCTTCCACTCGACGGGCGGGCTGCATGCCGCGGGCCTCTTCGACGCGGGGGGCACGCTGCTGGCGCTGCGCGAGGATGTGGGCCGCCACAACGCGGTGGATAAGCTGGTGGGCCGTGCCCTGCTGGATGGCGCGCTGCCGCTCCACCGACATATCCTGCTGGTGAGCGGGCGCCTCTCGTTCGAGATCGTGCAGAAAGCGCTCGCCGCCGGTATTCGCCTGATTGCCGCTGTCTCGGCGCCATCCAGCTTGGCGGTAGACTTGGCCGAGGCCGGCGGCATCACGCTGGCGGCGTTTCTGCGCGACGAGCGCGTGAACGTCTACACGCATCCTCACCGTGTGGCTGGCCCTCAGACGCCTAGATCATAGAGTTGCTCGAATTGTAGGTCTAGGTCGTTGGTCGCCTGCCAGAGGCATGCCAGCGCCTTGCGCACGTTGCGCGCGGCGCAGGGCGGCAAATCGTCGCGCGCGGCGAGGTCTTTGAGCGCGGAGTAGATGCGCATCGTCTCCTGCTCGATGACGGTGAGCGGCTTGCCATAGAGATCGGTCTCGGTCACGGGTATGCCTCCTGCTGCTGGCTTGACTGGTGTGGGCTTGGAACGGCGAAAGGAGAGGCGCGGAAACCATACGCGGTCTTTTCCAGCCATGGATCGCACCCTTTCAGAGCGGCGAGCGTTCCCAATAGCGCGCCCAATAGGCGCGGGGCGAGCGACATCAATACCGCGCGGCGGGGCGGGCATCTACGAGGCGCTTGGCCTTTAGCTCGAAGCGCGGCAAGGTGCCTGGCTCCATCAACTCGATGTTGAAGCGCAGGCCCTCATGCGCGTCAGCGAGCGCTTTGGCCAGCTTCTCTCGCAGTTCTGGCCAGTCGGCCTCGCGTCCCGGCTTGAGTTCCAGTCGGATGGTGATCTCGTCACGAATATCATCGGCGCGCCAGAGATAGATCTGGAACTCATCAATGGCGTCGAAGTCGCGAACAATTGCCTCTACCGCCCGTGGATAGACGTTGGTGCCGCGAATCAGCTTCATATCATCCCAGCGTCCGCGGATGCCGCCGTCATAGAGATCGCCGGTGCGGCCGCAGTCGCAGCGGGTGTGGGGCACCTTGAGCACCATATCTTTGGTGCGGTAGCGCAGGACGGGGATGAAACCGCGCCCGAAGGAGGTCACGACACGCTCTCCCAACTCGCCATAGGGCACTGGCTCACTGGTCTCTGGGTGGATGACCTCTTCGATGAAGTGGTCCTCGATGATGTGGGTGCCGCCAGGTTGGTGAGAGCACTCAAAGATCATGATGGTGCCAAGCTCCGTCATGCCGGCGGTGTCGCCGACCTTCGCGCCCCAGGCCTCTTCGAGCTGGCGCTTGACGGCGGGAATGGAGCCAGAAGGCTCGCCGGAGAGGATGACCTTGTTGACCGTGCTCGCGGCGAGGTTGATGCCCATCTCGGCAGCCTGTTGCCAGAGGCGTAGTGCGTAGGTGGGAGTGGAGCAAACGGTGGTGACGCCCATCTCGACGATCTGCTTCACACGCGCCTCGGTGGTCTGGGCGCCGCCAGGGATGACCAGCGCGCCGAGCTTCTCACAGCAGTAGTGGGCACCCCAGAACCCGATAAACGAGCCGTAGCCGAAGGCGAAATAGACGACATCCTCGGGGCGCACGCCGAACCCCCAGAATCCGTAGCACCACATCTCGGCGATCCACTCCCAGTCCTTCATGCTATCCAGCACACGGATGGGCACGCGCCCGCTGGTGCCGGAGGTGAGGTGATAGCGGATCGCATGCTCTTGGCCGGTGGTGGGAAGCGCACCGAAGAGGGGCTGCTCGGCCTGCGAGTCCATCCAGGCCTCGCGCGTCATATAGGGAATGCGCCGGAGGTCATCCAGCGTCTTGAGCTGGTCGGGAGAGAAGCCAGCCGCTTGAAAGCGTTGTTGGTGGAAGGGGCTTTTGGCCTGCGCCCACTCGCACATCCGCCGCAGTTTGTAGAGCTGCAGTGCATGCAATTCCTCGCGTGGCATGGTCTCGTTCTTCGGGTTCCAGTATGCTGGGTACGCCATTGTTCCCCCCTCCAGTTTCTATACGCGGTCGAGCATGTGGTCGCCGCCGAAGATGTTGCGCATCTTGTATGGGGCGGGCGTCGTCGCCAACTGCCACGCGCGTAAGCGCCAGCCGGGATAGAGAAACCACGGCTCCGGCAAGGTATATTCGGCGGATGACGTCCACGAAGGAAATGGTATGCCCTCGTTCCAACACAACCATTCCACTGTCGCGGCAATGAATGCCGCCCAATGGCGTAGCTCAGCATCACCGCGATATTCGGCAATCGGCGCGGCGACGAGGGTCGCGCGCTCTGGCACGACTGTTCGACGCCAATCATCGAGGAAGTCGCCGATGGCGACCCAGGGCGTCGTGCCGCTCAGGATGCGGTCGAACGTTTCCGCGGCGGTCTGCGGGCGATAGCTCGATTTGTTGGTCGGCTGTATATCCGCATTGGTATCGGGCATGAGAGATCTCCTCGGTGCTTACTCCTCCGCATCAAAGAGCGTTTCTATGAGGTACTGAACTCAATACTATCACCCTCTGTGTGTTCTGTGGTTAATCCTTCCGTTCCTCTCGCCCGACCAACTCGCGCGCGATGATGATGCGCTGGATGTGGCTGGTGCCCTCGTAGATCTCCATGCCCTTGATGTCGCGATAATAGCGCTCGACGGGGTAGGCATTGGAGTAGCCGCGATTGCCGTGCAATAGCACCGCCTCAGAGGCCGCGCGCGCCGCCGCTGAGGTGGCGAAGAGCTTGGCGATGGAGGTCTCTTTGGTCGCGGGCAGACCACGATCTTTGAGCCACGCGGCGCGATAGACCAGCAGGCGCGCCGCCTCGACATCCGCCGCCATATCGGCCACGGTTGCCTGGATCATCTCGAAATCGCCGAGGCGCTTGCCGAACTGGCGCCGCTGGCGCGCATAGGCGACGCTGGCATCCAGGCACGCCTGCGCGACACCCACCGCCCCCGCAGCCACACCGAGGCGCCCGCGGTCGAGCGCGGACATGGCCACCTTGAAGCCATCGCCTGCCGTGCCGAGGAGCGCACTCGCGGGCACGCGGCACTCAGCAAAGGTGACATGGGCATGGTCGGAGGCGCGGTGGCCAAGCTCTTTGCCTGGCATGCGCTCGCGCTGGAAGCCGGGAGTGGTGGTGGGGACGAGGAAGGCGCAGATGCCCTTGTGGCGGGCGGCAGGATCGCGCGTGGCGAAAACGAGCGCAAGGTTGGCC
>JADMIN010000666.1 GCA_015478575.1 Ktedonobacterales bacterium
CCGGTCAGGTGGTGGCATCGGTTGAGGCGCTGCTCGCGACGCTGGCGGAACGCACACCGGCGCTTGTGTTGCTGCATACCTTCGCCACTCCGCAATATGCGCCCCTTGGCATTCTCGACGAGCGCGATGCCTTTGGACAGACGGCGCTCTTCGCCGCGATCAATAGCGGCATTGCCCAGCGTGTGCGTGAGCGGTTTCCCACGGTCTATCTGGTAGATGAGGACCGCGTCTTCGGGCGTATTGGCAAAGCCCATGTGACCGACCCACGCCTGTGGTTCCTGGCACGCTTGGGCTGGGGCGAGGCGGCTCTCCGCGCGCTCGCGAGTGAATATCTGCGCTACATTCAGGCTGCGAAGGGTCGCACGCGCAAATGCCTTGTGCTCGACCTCGACAATACGCTTTGGGGTGGTGTGCTTGGCGAGGATGGCCCCAGCGGCATCGCTCTTGGCCATGAGGCGCCAGGCAATGCGTTTCTTGCCTTTCAGGAGGCGGTGCTGGCCCTGTGGCGGCGCGGCGTGATTTTGGCGATCAACAGCAAAAACGACGAAGCGGAGGCTTTGGCCGTGCTGGAGCGCCACCCGGAGATGCTGCTCCGCCGTCATCACTTCGCCGCGATGCGCATCAACTGGCGCGACAAGGCGACGAACCTGCGCGCTCTGTCTGAAGAACTCACTATCGGGCTAGAGAGCATGGTCTTCTTCGATGATCACCCCACTGAGCGCGCGCTGGTCCGCGCCCAACTTCCAGAGGTGCTGACGGTCGAATTGCCACCTGATCCCGCACTCTACCGCGCCACGCTGCTCGCCCTCACCGAGTTCGAGACGCTGACCCTGACGGCGGAGGACCGCGAGCGTGGGCGACTCTATGCCGAGCGACAGGAGCGGCGCGCGTGGGCTGGAACGCACGCCGCCGATCTCGAGGCGTACCTGGCCGAGCTGCGGCTGGTCGTGACGGTGGAGGCCGCCGACGAGTTCGCGATTCCGCGCATTGCCCAACTGCTCGGCAAGACCAATCAGTTCAACCTGACGACGCGCCGACATAGTGAGGCGGAGGTGCGCGCGTTCGTTGCCTCTCCCACGGCCACCGTGTATGCCGCACGGGTGCGCGATCGCTTTGGCGATTCTGGCCTCGTTGGCGCGGCCATTGTGTTGCGCCAGGGCGACATCTGGGAGATCGAATCGCTGCTGTTGAGCTGCCGCGTGCTCGGCTGTGGCGTCGAGACGGCGCTGCTGGCCACACTGGCCACCCAGGCCCATGCGGCGGGCGCGCATCGCCTGCGCGGCGCCTTCATTCCGACCGCCCGCAACGAGCCAGCCCGCGACTTCTATGGCCGACAGGGCTTCATGCACGTCTCCACGAATGCGTCTGGAGAACTCTGGGAGTTGGATCTGCGTGAGCATGTGGTGGTGGCTCCAACATGGCTGACCCTGCGTGTGGAAGGTGAGACCGCATCTCCCAGCGCCGCGGTAGGGGCAGCTCAATTCATCGAGGGACAGCAGACATGAAAGAGCATCTTCAGGAGCGGGTTCGCGCGATCGTAGCGGAGACGTTTGGGCTTGATCCCTTCGAGGTCACGGATGCGACATCCGCGCGGACTGTGCCCGCATGGACCTCGCTGGGGCAGTTGCGGCTCATTGCCACGCTTGAGCAGACATACGGCTTCAAGTTCACGCTTGATGAGATGGCCGCGCTCGACAGTGTGGTGAACATCGAGCGCATTCTCGTCGCACGTCTCCCTTCGTGACGCAGGCGTGGTGTCCGTGGCCCCGCATGCGGCACGCACATGCGGGAGCGTCTCCGGTGACGCCAGAATAACCACCTATTCAGGCGTGGCGCATGCGCTTTTCGCATGCGAAAACATGAGGG
>JADMIN010000667.1 GCA_015478575.1 Ktedonobacterales bacterium
GCATGGTGCGCTCCAACTTGACGCCGCGCTCGCGGAAGAGGCGGGCCAGTGTGCGGTGGACGATGGTGGCGCCGACCTGGCTCTTGATATCGTCGCCGATGATGGGCAGCGTGGCCTGCTCAAAGCGGTCGCGCCAGTACTGCTCGCGTCCGATGAAGACCGGAATGCAGTTGACGAAGCCACAGCCGGCCCGCAAGACCTGCTCGACATACCATTTGGTGGCGGTCTCACTGCCGACGGGCAGGTAGTTGATGACGACATCGGTGCCAGTATCCCGCAGGATCTTGACGATGTCGGCGGTGGGGCCGGGGGCCTTGGTGATGACCTGTGAGAGATACTTGCCCAGGCCGTCATGTGTCATGCCGCGGGCCACCTTCACGCCAGTCTTGGGCACGTCAGCGAACTTGTAGGTGTTGTTCTGCCCAGCGAAGATGGCCTCGTTGAGATCGGTGCTGACCTTGGTCGTGTCAACGTCGAAGGCCGCGGAGAACTCGACATCGCTGATGTGATAGCCACCCAGGTTGACATGCATCAGCCCTGGAATGAAGTCATTGTCCGCGGCGTGCTTATAGTATCCAACGCCCTGGACGAGCGATGAGGCGCAGTTGCCCACGCCCACGATCGCGACACGCACTTTCTTGTTACCCACTGTGTTCTAACCTCCCTTGTCGCCTCGCCGCACTGGCCCGCGCCCGCGGCGTGGCGGCCTGTGCGCGCCTGACCGTCTTACCGTGAAGTTGGCGCGTGTGATCGTGCTGACGCCTCTGGCCGCGGCGGGCGCGCCGCCGTCGCGGCGTCTTCGGCGGGCACGGCTGCCGGAGCCTGGCCGATCACCGCGCCGAGCAGACGCAAGCACTCTCGATAGCGCTCCAGATTGAGCGAGCAATAGACCTGGCGCCCTTGTCGCCGGGTCCGCACCAGCCCGTGGCGGCGGAGCGCGCTCAGATGCCACGACACCAAGGGCTGGCTAATCAGCAGGGCCTGGGCGAGATCGGTCACGTTCACCTCGCCACTGCTGGCCAGCACCCGAACGAGATTGAGGCGCGCGATATCTCCCAGAGCGCGCAGCATGCCTTTCAGGTCGGTGAAGTCCTGCCAGCTCGCGCCCTTATCCGCCTCATTCATGCGCTCTCGCCTTCGGGGGCGGTAGATGTCCCCATCGCCGATGCATCAAGCACAACTATATAAGCCGACCCTATATAAAGGGCCATGCATATGTGTACCTGAAGTTGGCGCTGGTGTCAAGCCCCAGTTTCGGTGCGGGAGGGGAGATCGCGCGGCGACCGTGGATGGATGACGCTGGCGTTGTGGCCGCTGGCGGGTGCGCGGCCCACCACAATGCCCCACGCGCCCGGATCGCGCGTGGCGTCGCGGCTCAAGGGGTGCGCTCGGTGTCGCGGCGGGGGAAGTGTCGCGAGGCTGGGCCATTCCCGATCTCAAGCGCGGCGCACGTGTCGCACGCACGCACTGGCTCGCGCCCGTGGCGTGTGCGAATGCTGCCCGCCATGCGCAAGCCGCCATCCAGGCAATAGGGGCAGGGCGCGACGGGGACCAGATCGAGATCTTTGATCGGGCGGAAGGAGGGGCGCAGCATCACGGCGAGCAACTCATCACTCGAGATGGGCAAGAGCGCGCGGATCGCGGTCCAGCCAGGCTCCAACTCGATGGCAGGTACGGCGTATGGCGGTTCGTGCTGGGCATGTGGCCCCGGCACGGCGGCATGCGTCGCCTCCCAGTCGTTGCCCTCCGGCGAGGGCGTAGGTGACGTCGGCTCCATAGCAACTGGCCTTCCTTACAGAAGATGGGCAGAACGTCCCCATGTTCATCGGGGATGAATACCCATTGAATACCCCTTGAATGCTCC
>JADMIN010000023.1 GCA_015478575.1 Ktedonobacterales bacterium
CACCGCTTCGGGATGAAAATCGTACGGACGCGGGCAGAACGAGCAGACCACGAAATTCGGTCCCTCAAACGTCTGATGCACTGGCGGCGGCTGATGCACACGCCCGGTGATCGGCTCGAAGTCTTCGATGTTGAAAGCGTAGGGATAGAGATACCCATCCCAGCCCGCGACATCGAGCGGGTGGAAGTCAAAGGTATAGGTCATCACGTCATCGTTGACCTTCACCCGCACGTGGAACTCCCCGCGCTCCTCGTGCGGCGGCAGCTCGATCGGCGGGCGCAGGTCGCGCTCGCAGTAAGGCGAGTGCTCGAGCAACTGGCCGAACGTATTGCGGTAGCGCTTGGGTGGCTGAATGGGGCCGCCAAATGCCTCGACCACGAGAAAGCGCTGCTCGCGCTCCCGAGGCGCCAGGCGCCAGGTCGTGCCGCGCGGAATGACGAGATAATCGCCCGCGCGATAGGGCAGGGTGCCGAAGGTCGTCTCCAGCGCGCCCTGCCCCTCGTGGACGAAGAGCAGTTCATCGGCCTGCGCGTTGCGATAGAAGTAGTCCATTGGCTCGGTAGGGCGCACGACGGAGATGGCGCAGTCGCGGTTATACAGCAGCAGGCGTCGGCCCGCGATGGGGTCACCACTCGCCTCCGCGTCTTTGGTCTTGAGATGGTGGTGGCGATGGGTCTCCTGTGGCCACTCCTCAGGGCGGACCCGGCCATAGCGCGCGATGGCGCTCACGCGGGTCGGCGGAAACTGGTGGTAGAGCAGTGAGTAGACACCGCTGAAGCCTTCCTCGCCGAAAAGCTCTTCGGAGTAGAGACTGCCATCTGGCTTGCGGAACTGCGTATGCCGCTTGTGCGGCACCTGCCCCAGGCATTGATACGAGGGCATCGCTTGCCTCCCTCTAGGGTGTGGGCCACTTATAGGTTGCCGCGCAGGGCTTGCTCGCGCTCGATTGCCTCAAAGAGCGCTTTGAAGTTGCCCTCGCCGAAGCCACGAGCGCCCTTGCGCTGGATCACTTCGAAGAAAAGGGTCGGGCGATCCTGCACATTGCGTGTGAAGATCTGCAAGAGATAGCCGTCATCGTCGCGGTCCACCAGGATGCCCAGTTCCGCCAGCTCGGCAAGCGGCTCGTCAATCTTGCCGATGCGCCCCTCGAGTTCCGCATAGTAGGAGGGAATGCTGGAGATAAACTCGACACCCTGGGATTTGAGCTGGCGCACGGTCTTGATGATATCGCCGGTGATCATGGCGATATGTTGCACGCCGGGGCCACGGTAGTATTCCAGGTATTCATCAATCTGCGACTTCTTCTTGCCCTGAGCTGGCTCGTTGATGGGGAACTTGATCTTGCCGTGGCCGCCCTCCATCACCTTGGACATCAAGGCGGAATACTCCGTACTGATCGCTTCATCGGTGAAGTGGATGATCTGGGAGAAGCCCAACACGCGCTCGTAAAACTCCACCCACTCATTCATCTTGCCCAACTCGACGTTGCCCACCACGTGATCAATGGCGGCGAGGCTGGCATCGCGCGCGTTCTTCTCCTTCGCGCCTGGCAGCGCCCGATAGCCAGGCAGGAACGGTCCGGCGTAGTCTTGGCGCTCGATGAAGCTATGGAGGGTCTCGCCATACGTGTAGATGGCGGCGCGCTTGACGCAGCCGTAGCTATCCTCCAGCACGGTCGGCTCGATGGCGGAGCGGGCGCCACGGTCCAGCGCCGCGCGATAGGCCGCCTGGGCATCGGGCACCTCGAGGGCGATGTCCTTCGCGCCGTCACCGTGGAGCAGCACATGCCGCGCGATGGGATTCTCAGGTGCGAGTGCGGAGGTCAGCACGAGGTGGATCTTCCCCTGGCGCAGGACATAGCTCGCGCGGTCACGTAAGCCGGTCTCTAGCCCGGCGTAGGCGATGGGCGTGAAGCCGAACGTCGTCGCATAATACTGCGCCGCCTGCTTTGCGTTGCCCACGTAGAACTCGATATGGTCCCAGCCCTTGATTGGCATGAAATCGTGTTCGGACATGATGCTTCCAGCCTCCCTGGTAGGTGCTCACTCTCACTCTCGCGACAGGTGTAGGGGCAGCGCCGCCACATGCCCCCGCCCACCACGCGGCGGATAGGGGCGCGCTGGCGCGGCGCGCTGGGTAAACGGGAGGCGTGGGGGAGAATGTTCGCGCCGGATGACATCACAGGGGAATGTAATATCGGCCAGGCAGAGCGCGCAGCGGAGGCACGCGCGCCACCGCGTGGCCTGGAGGGCATGGGCACCCCCAGCCGGCCACCAGCGCGCGCGCGTGGGGGGACGGCGCCGCGAGCGCCAGTGGGTGGCGGCCCGCGAGGCAGCGGAACCAGAAGAACACGCGCGCACCCGCAAACTCCTTTGTTTTCGGGCTACATGGCTCAGGCGACGCGGTCTGAAGACCGGAGGCACCGCCGTGGATGTTTGGTCGTGCGGTAGGCCACCGAGGCGGACTACCCAGCGCGATGGCGCCCACATTGATGCCTCCCACAGTATAGCACGCTGCCACACGAAGCACGCGTCGCCCTGGCGGCAAGCCCCGCCCACCTTGACTTGTTTCCGCCACGTTGACGTGGGGGCTATCCCCCGCTATACTAGTGGCGCGGCTCGCCACGCCGTTGTGCTCGACTGGCGATGAGTAGGAAGCGGATATCCAGCGACGTTAGGGGGCTAGCTCCTATGGCCTATAGCGAGGGTGATGCGCTTCCCGTTGGCACGATCGTCAGCAATCGCTACCAGATCGTGCGGATCGTCGGCCAGGGCGGGCTGGGGACGGTCTATCAGGTCGCGGATGTCGTCTATGGCAAGAACAACGTCTATGCGCTCAAGGAGTTGGTAGACCAATCACCGGGCGCCCGCAAGCAATTCGCGCAGGAGGCCCAGTGGCTCCGCGCGCTCAACCATCCCCACATTCCCAAGGTGCGCGATTACTTCGAGTGGGAGCAACGACACTATCTGGTCATGGATTTCGTGGATGGCGAGAACCTGGACGAGAAGCTCCGGCGCCTGGGTGGGCGCGGGCTGCCGGAGCCGCAGGTGTTGGCGTGGATACTGCCGATCTGTGATGCCCTGCAATATCTGCATATGCGCCATCCACCGATCCTCCACCGCGATGTCAAGCCAGCGAATATCATTGTGACCAGCGCTGGGCATCCCGTGCTGGTTGATCTGGGCATCGCCAAGGAGCATCGCCCAGGCGCGAACCAGACCGCGACCTTCGTGCGCAAGGCCGGCACGGAGGGCTACGCGCCGCCGGAGCAATACACCAACGCTGGTCAGGCGGGGCCGTGGTCGGATGTCTACTCGCTGGGCGCGACGCTCTATGAGTTGCTGACTGGCTGTATCCCTCCCACCGCCGTGGAGCGGGTGGCGCTGGATGTGCGTCTGGTGGCGTTGCGCGAGTTGAATCCGGCGATCAGTCCCCATGTGGCGGATGCGGTGGTGCGCGCCGTCACCATCCGCCCGAGCGATCGCTATCAACTGGTGGCGGATTTTGCCGCGGCCCTGATGGGACCCGATACCAGCACCATGGCCGCGCAGACCGCCGCCCGTATGCCATCGCCGCCCTTCTCGCCGCCGGTTGCGCCCGCGATGTCGCCGCCGATGTCCTCGCCGCCGACGCCGCGTGTGGGCGGAGGCGGCACCCCCGGTAGGTCGTCTGGCCCTTCTGGCACGTCTGGCCCATCGGGTGGTCGTCTGCGGATTCCCCCAGCCACGCCATCAGGCCCGACGAGGGCCACGCCGCCGCGACAGTATCCCAGCACGCCATCGCTTCCCGGCTCGTCATCACCCAGCGGGCGACCATCGGGCAGTGACGCGGGGCGCGCGATTCCCGCTGGCTTCCCCGCGGAGTGGGAAGACGGTCTGGCCGCGCCATCCCCTGGCCAGGAGCCGCACGAGGAGCGTCCGTGGTATAGCTTGCCCATCGTGTGGATTGCGGGCGTGGCCGCCGCGCTCGTGATCGCTGGTGTCATCAGCGTCACGTTACTGGGCATTTTCACTCCGCTCGATCGTTCGACACCGCAGGCGACGATCTCTGGCTACTTTCAGGCGCTCACCACCCAGGATGATGCGCGCGCCTGGCAATACGCCGCGGCGAGTCGCACGGCCGTCAGCTCGCAAAACGCCTTCATCAGCGGACTCAAGGCCGATGATGCGCGCTTGGGGCGTGTCACGAAGTTCCAGATCATCCAGGCTCAGGCGGATAATACGGGACATGTTGACGCCACGGTCGCCGTGACCCGCGCGAATGCGCCCTCCACGCCGGCGAACTATACGCTCTCGCTCACACAATATGACGGCAATACGTGGCTGATTGATAGTATCTCCGCCAACTGAGCACGAGAGCAGACCGTCGGCGCCTCTCCGTGCTCCCCCACACGCCCGCGTGAGGCTGGGCGGCTCCTTGGCTTTCTGGCTGAGGAGGAACCCTGGTGGGCGCCTCATGTGCCAGCGAGCGCGTGCCGCAGGTCGGCGGGGAGCGGAGTCGCGCGCGCGCTGGCGGGATCCATCGCCACGATGGTCATGCGCCCCTCCGCCATCGGCGCGCTGGATGCGCCCGTGCGTCCACCTTCCGCCTCAGGCGCGAGCCGGGCGGTGAAGGCGACGGTCCATGCGCTGGTCCCGACATGCGCCACCCGTGCCTCGATATCAAGCAGATCGTCGAAGTGGAGCGCGCCGCGGAAGTCGCAGGAGAGATGCACACGCGGAAAGGCCAGTTCGGAGAGCGCCGTCGCGTAGGGTAGGCCCAGGGAGCGCATCAAGGCATGTTCGGCAACCTCCATATAGCGAAACATGGCGGTGAAGTGGATGCGCGCGCTGGCATCCACATCAACGAATGGCACGCGGATACGGACGACCACGCGCGGCGCCTCACGCTCTTCCATCGCCAGCCTCCCTGGGGCGGTGTTCTCCGATTCCTGACATGCGGTCCATACCGCTGAAGCTTACCGCGTGTGAAGCTTAGCGCGTGCGCCCACCCGCGAGGCAAGATGCGTCTGGCGCGCTGGTGGAGATTGGCGCGCTGGTGGAGATTGGCGCGCTGGTGGCGCTTGGCACATGCGCTTTGGATAGGAGGCCGCCAGAGGAGCCGCAGCCTCACCTCGCGGCTCTGGGGTGGTCCGCGACCGCCGACATGGGAAGCGCTCCAGGGGAGAGTGGGGGCGCTCGCTGTCTCGTCGCTGGGCCGCGTCGTGGTGGAATGGGGTGGGAGTGGGCGTGCCAGGCAGGGGCAGCGGCGGCATAGACCTTGGACCCCTTGCGGCGGTTGGCCCATGGACCGGACGGGAGAGCGCCGCGGGGTGAGGGGCGCGAGGCGGCCCAGGGTAAGCAGTGTGAGCTAGTACTTTGACGGCGGAGCGCGCCGGATGCTACACTGCGCCGCGAGACCTTGAGCCATACTTGCGCGTAGACAGTGTGAGGGCCAGTCTCAAGAAGCGCGGGATCGTAGCGCCGGGGTGGACGACGGCCACCTGGCCCATTCGCCAGGCAAGGGTAGCAACGGGAGCAGCCACGGCACGCGCGCCGTGCGGGAGCACGCTATATGAATCCAAATATGAACGTCACGACTCGTCGGCTGACGAGCACGTTCATCGTCTTCTTCCTAATCATCAGCGGCATCGCGGCCTACATCCAGATCGGTAACCAGGCGTTCTATAACGGTCCCGTATTGGCGCATGGGCAATATGATGGCAACCCGAATCGCAACTGCCCGCCCTACGACACGCCGGTACGTGGCAGCATTTATGATCGCAACGGCGTAAAGCTCGCCTGGTCAGTGCCAGATAAGCAAGATGCGTGCATCTATCGCCGCGTGTACGATCCGCGCGTGGCGAGCGCGGCCCTCGCGCCGCTGATCGGCTATTACAGCACGCGCTATGGGGCGGCGGGACTCGAAGCCACCTACAACGAGCAGTTGGCGGGCGTAAATAGCGGCGAGACCGTCTCAGACGTCACCAATTCGCTGCTCCATAAGCCACGCTATGGCCAGGATATCTACCTGACGATTGATATCAACTTGCAAGTCGCGGCGAATAACAACTTCAACGACACGCGCTCGGTGGCCTACAACCCTAGCCCCGGCGCCGGCCCCTGCCAAGATCCCAAGACGGATCCGCCTGGCAGTCTGATCGCCGAGGATCCCAATACCGGTCAGGTTCTGGCGATGGTCAGCCATCCGACGTATGATCCCAACAAGATTGACGATTCGGGCTATTTCCAGCAGCTCCAGGCGAACACCAACAGCCCGTTCATCAATCGCCCCGCGCAGGGCCTCTACGATCCCGGCTCATCCTTCAAGACGGTGACGTTGCTGGCGGCGCTCGATTCCGGTAAGGCCGCGCTCGACACGCAATTCACCCGTGACCAGGCGGTAGGCTTCCAGGTGCCACAGGGCGAGACGATCCAGTGGAATGACTTTCTGGCGCCGAATCCCTATCCGGCTGGACTGCAATTTCCCATCACACTTGAACAGGGCTATGCCTTTAGTGATAATGTCCTCTTCGCTCGCGAGGCGGTGGGGATGGGCGGCGCGACGTGGTTGGACTACGTGCGGCGGTTCGGCATCGCCGAGCCGGGCTACAACGTTCCGGTGGTGCCCTTTGACGCCCCCTTCAAGCAGAGCAGCGCGTATAACGACACCAATGACGGCAAGGCCATTCTGGCCAATGGCGATCTGCTGGCTGAGAGTGGCTTCGGCCAGGGCCACCTGCTCATCACGCCGCTGACGATGGTTGAGGTGACGAGCGCCATCGCCAATGACGGCAATCTCTTTGTGCCACACGCGGTGCTCAAGACGGTGGCGCGCACGAGCAAAGGCACGACGACCCAGATGATTCCGAACACCCTCTATACAGGCAATCCGATCTTCCGGCCCGAGGCGGCTAAGGCGGTGCGCGAGGCTATGTGGTCGGTCGCGAGCTATGGCACCGGCTCGACCGTTGGCAATCCTGACCCGAGTGCCTCCTATCGGAACTTGCTGAACTCGCCCGTGAAGGAGGGTGGCAAGACCGGCACGGCGCAACTCGGCGGCAACGGCGAACAGCCGCAGACATGGTGGATCTCGCTCGCGCCTGATGACGCGGTGACGAGCACGCCAGCGCGGATGGTGCTGACGGTGATGAAGGAGCATAGCGGTGAGGGCGCGTGCCAGGTCTTCGTGGCCGACCATACGTACCTCTACGCGATGAATAACCAGATCGGTCCTTTCAAGCCGTGAGCAGGATGGGCATGACCGATCAACCCGCGGAACACTGTGGCTCGTGATGGCGCGTATGGGCTTGATTGCGCTCCATCACGAGCGAGGCAGACACAGGAACTCGGCGCTGGCGCTCCGCCTCGCGCCCCACATTATGGGACGTGCGCTCTCGCCGCACGGGTACGCCAGCGGCGTCTGGGCTGTGGCCGTAGGCAATGGTGAACCGTCATGGTATACTACACGCGATGAGACGTGGGGTGATGCGCGCGTGGCTTGCGCGGCGAGGAGGAGGCTATGGCTGGGCTGCAAGGGAAAACCCTGGGCGGCTATTCGCTGACCGAACTGATTGGCAGCGGAGGCATCGCGGAGGTCTACCGTGGCCGTTCGACGAGAGCGGGTGGGCGGGATGTCGCGGTCAAGGTCATCTATCCTGAATTCGCGCGCCAACCTGGCTTCCTCCCGAACTTCCGGCACATTGTGGAGACGTCAGGCAAGCTGGCCAACCACCCGCACATCCTGCCACTCCTGGCCAGCGGCGAAGATAATGGCTACCTCTTCCTCGTCACCCCCTTTGTCGGCGGTGGCACGCTACGCGATTGGCTGCTGCGTGGTGGCCGGCTGGGCGCCACGGATGTCGCGCCGTTCTTCCGTCAGCTCTGCGGCGCGGTAGCCTATGCGCATAGCCTCGGCATCACGCATGGCAACTTGAAGCCCAGCAACATCTTCCTCTTCGAGGGGCGGCACGTCCTGCTCGGTGATTTTGGCATGTTGTGGGATATCCGCCAGATTGATATGAACCATGTCGGCTCGGGAACTGAGGCGGTGGAGTATCTGGCGCCAGAAGCCTTCCAGGGGCAGGTGACCCAGCAGGGCGACCTATATAGCCTGGGCGCGGTGCTCTTCGCCACGTTGATTGGCCAGCCGCCTTTCTCAGGCCTGAAGCCCGGCGATATCTATGCCGCGCACACGCGGCAACCTGTGCCGCATCTCATGCAGGCGGATGGCTCGCTGGCGGCGTCGGCGCAGGCGCTGGACCCCATCATTCAGCGCGCGATGGCCAAGCGCCCCGATGAGCGCTTCCCCTCGGCGATGCTGATCGCGCAAGCGATTGAGACGGCGCTGCACCAGAGTCCTGGCAGCCCGGTGGCAGCGAACTCGCCCGCCGCGCAGCAGGCCTGGTCACTCGGTATGGGCGCCGCCAGCCCGCCCTACCCTGGCGCGCCAGGCTTCGCGCCCATGGGAGCCATGCCGCCCGCGCAGGGCATGCCGGGGCTGCCGGGGACGGGACTCTCCCATCTCGATTTCCCTCCGCTGCCGCCGAGGGAACAGCCAGAGGCACAGATGGAGGTGGGACGCCAGGATTTTGGCCAGAACGGCCTGGCGACCGAGCCGACGGTGCGTGTTCCGGCGCCACGAACGCTCGGCGAGGCCAGCGACCGTACGGGCAGCGCGCCGGAGTTCTCGACCGCGCGCATGCCCGCGCCACCTCAGGCGGGGCCAAACGGCAATGGCTGGATGCCCGCTATGCCGGGCATGGCGGCGCTGCCAGCGCCGACGCCAGCCACATCAGGTCCACGACCATTCGGCCCTGGGAATGGCGAGAATCTAGGACCTCAGCGTCTGCCCGCGATCCGCGGCATGCCGGGTGAGCAGGGCTGGCCCCCCCAGGAGGCACCACTGGGCGATGACCAATATGACCCCGCCAGCGCTTGGAACAACCCGGGTGCCTTGACCGTGGACGCCCACCCTGGCGCGGACTATCCCGGCGCCAGTGCGCGCCTGCCGGCGATTGGCGCGGCGCGCGGCGGCAGCGCGCCCTACTCAGCGACGGAGCTTGGCCTGCCCCGCCTCACCATGCCCGAATTGCAAGACATGCCACCGGAATGGGATCAGGGCCGGTCAGCAGGGTCGGCCAGCTCCGCTACGGGTGCCTATGATGGCACGGGTGCCTATGATGGCACGGGTGCCTATGATGGCACGGGTGCCTATGATGGCCGCTCGGACTACTATGCGGACGGCTACTCCAGCGAGTATAGCGCGGCGCCATCACATTGGGGCGAGAGCGCGGAGTGGTCCGCGGCCTACGCCGCGCCTGGGCAAGGCGGCTACGCGCCGCCTGACCCCTGGCCGGCCAGCGAGACCGGTGCTGGCGGCGCCCCACGGCGGCAACGGCCTACCGGTGACTATCCCTCGGAGGAGATGGCGTCTTTTGCGCGTCAGGGCGGCGGGCGGAGCGCCAGAACGGCCCGGCGCGCCCGGCGGCGACGGCGGCGCGGGCGCGTGCTGCTCGTGACGTTGGTGATGCTGTTCGCGCTCGTCGGTGGCGCGCTGGTGGTCTATGCCCGGCCGGATGTCTGCCCCCTCAGCGCCTGCCAGACGGCCAGCGTATTTGCGCATAAGTACGTCCCATCCATCGGTGGGCTGGGCGCGGTGGCCCCGACCTCCTTTACCGCCACTCCGGCGGCGCTGCGTCTGACGGCGGTGGCCAACAAGAGCGGGGCGGGTACGGTGAAGATCACCAACCCTGGCCAGGCGGCGGAGGCATGGTCCGCGACTATTGACCTGAGTTGGCTTACGGTGGCGCCACCGACCGGCACGCTCGACGCGGGGGCCACCGCCACGGTCGCCCTCACCGCCCAGCCTGCCAGTGTCGCGCCTGGCACCTACACCGCGACGCTGACGATCAGTGTCAGCCAGAGCCAGACGCAGGTGCCGATTACGGTCGTGGTCAGCGCGGGAGCGCGCCTCAACACCGCGTTTGCTACCTTTACTTTCCTTCGGAGTAGCGGCATGTGGGTGCCCGGCCACTCTGGCTGGTAGGAGAGAGCGATGCGGTTTATCGCGCGCGCGGGTGAGCGCCAGTTCACCATTGGCCTGCCGGATGATGGGCGGCGCAAGCGAATTACCCTCGATGGCAAGGAGTTCCAGGTCGAGTGGAATCCCATCGGCGTGGCCCTGACACTGGCGAGTGAGGATGGAGAAGCCGCGTCACACTATGGCCTGATCGCGGGCACCCGCTCGTATGACCTATACGTCCGCTCGCTTCCCGATAACGAGCGGGAGGCGGATCTGGGCACGCGCACTATCGAGGTCTCGCTCGATGGCCAAACGTACACCATCACGGTACGCGACGAGCGGACGCAGGCGCTGGCCAGTCTGGCGAGCGAGGCGCACATCTCAGGCGAGATTGCTATGCGCGCGCCGATGCCGGGGTTGGTCTCTAACGTGCTGGCTGAGGAAGGGGCCGTTGTGCGCCGTGGCCAGACGATCATTGTGCTCGAAGCGATGAAGATGGAGAATGACCTCACCAGCCCGCGGGCAGGCGTGGTCAAGCGCCTGCGGGTGACGCGGGGGCAGACGGTCAATCAGGGCGACACCCTCGCTCTCATCGGCGATCCAGCCGGCGCGTCCCCAGCCGCGGAGGAAGACGGCGACGACTAAAGCGCGTCTCGTCCCCGGCGCCTCACCCCCATCACTACCCTGAAGCCTGGAAAGTCTCCGCATGATTGTTCTTGATGATGTGATCGCCGCTACACAGGCCGAACCGCTGATCGCTGGGGCACGGAGCGCGTTCGAGGGTTTTGCCCACGATTCTCGCATCGTCACCCCAGACGATTGCTTTGTCGCGGTGCGCGGCGTCCACGGCGATGGGCATGACTTCCTGTTGGATGCGGTGGAGCGTGGCGCACGCGCCATCTTGGCCGAGCGCGCGCGGCTCGATACGCTGCTCGCTGAGCAGCCTGACCTGCTCAACCGTCTGCGCTCCTCTGGCGCGGCCCTCCTCGTGGTGCCAGATACGCGGGAGGCGCTGCGCCGTTACGCGGCCTATATCCTGCGCGCGTGGCATCCTACGGTGATCGCGGTCGCTGGCAGCACGGGCAAAACGACGACCAAAGAGGCCATCGCGGAGGTCTTGAGCCTGCGCTGGCCGACGTTCCGCTCTTGGCGTAATTTCAACGATTTGCTTGGCTTGCCGCTCTCTCTTGGGCGGCTGGAGCCGACTCATCAGTTCGTGGTCGTGGAGATGGGCGCCGATCACCCTGGCGAGATCGCGGAACTCTGCGCGGTCGCGCGGCCCACCATCGGCGTCATCACCAACGTTAGCCCAACCCACCTGCTCTATTTCGGCAGCCTCGCCGCACTCGCGGATGAGCTGGGGCAGTTGCCGGCATCCTTGCCGCCAGACGGGCTGGCCGTGCTCAACGCGGATGATCCCACCACTGGCGCGATGCTGGCCCGCACCGCGGCCCGCCCGCTCCTCTTTGCGCCGCGCGCGCCCACCGATCCCGCCGAGACGCGCATCCTCGCGCGTTACGCGGCACTGCCGCTGGGAGAAGAGGGGCGCACGGCGCTGACGCTCTCACCGTTCGAGGAAGGCCTTTCCTCAGCGCCCGTCACCTTCCCCCACTTGCATGGCGATCACTGGGCATACGCCGTGCTCGCGGCCCTGACGATCGGCGAGGTGTTGGGCGTCGCTCAGGGCGAGGCGCTGGAGGCGTTGCGCGAGCTCGAGCCGCTGCCGGGCCGGATGCGCTGGCTCGCTGGCGCGGATGGCGCTGCCCTGCTCGACGATTCGCATAATGCCACGCCGGCCAGCGCCGCGGCCGGTTTGGCCAGCTTAAGCGCCATCGCCGCCGCCCAGCGGGCACCTCGCATCGCCATCCTGGGGGACATGCTGCGCCTGGGCAATCTGGAGCACGAGGCGCATCGCGCGCTGGGGGGCGCCGCTGCGGCGCGGGCGGATTACCTGGTGACACAGGGGGTGCGCGCTGAGACACTCGCGGAGGAGGCCATGCGCGCTGGACTGTCCGCCGAGCGCATCGCCATCACGCACACCGCCGAGGACGCGGCGACCGCCGCGCGTACTTTCGCCGCGCAGGCGCGAGCGGTCAGCGGCGCGCACGCCATCATCTATATCAAAGGCTCAGAAGAGATGCGCATGGAGCAGGTGACGGCGCGGCTGCTGGCTCATCCTGAGCAGGCCGAGGAGTGCCTGGACCGCCAAGCGCAGGCCTGGCAGCGGGTGGTCGTGATGCGCCCAGATCGCCCCACCTGGCTGGAGATTGACTTGAGTGCTATCGGCCAGAACACGCGACTCCTCAAGGAGGTGGTGGGGCCGGATGTGCGCGTGCTCGCAAGCCTGAAAGCCGATGCCTATGGGCATGGCGCGCTCCGGGTGGCACGCACTGTGCTACGTAATGGCGCCACATGGCTCGGCGTGGCCACGGTGAGTGAGGCGCAGCCGTTGCGTGAGGCGGGGATAACCGCGCCCATCCTGATCTTTGGCTATACGGCCCCCTGGCAAGCGCGCGATGCCGTGCGGCTGGATCTGCGCGCGACCGTCTATGGGCTGGAGTCGGCACGGGCGCTGGCGCGCGCCGCATGTGACCTGGGCCGCGAGATGCGCGTCCATATCAAGATTGATACGGGGATGGCGCGCCTGGGCCTGCG
>JADMIN010000668.1 GCA_015478575.1 Ktedonobacterales bacterium
GGCTCCCTATCTTCGGAGGCTTCCTTCTTCTTGTCAACTGGTGGGTATGCGTCAGCTTGCGTTCTGCCTTGACATCGCCCACTCCACCCGCTATACTGAGGCATAGCATCATCGCGCAATCGCATATTCACACGCCGCGATCAGGAGAAGTACGCGACGCTGGCGGCAGCCACAGCGAGCCGGGAAGGTGAAAGCCGGCGCTGGCCCACGCGCGGAATGGCCCTGTGAGCCGCGGCCCGAACGGAGCAATCCGTAGGGTATCGCCGGAAGCCTCCCGTTAGCGAGGCGGGGCATCGGCCATGTGATGACATGTGCCCGTGCTCGCAAAGAGGAGTCCGCCCACCATGCTTGTGGTGCCAGCGGCTCGAATTGGGGTGGCACCACGAAGGTTTACAACCTCTCGTCCCGTCGGGGATGAGAGGTTTTTTTGTTGGCGACTGTCTCCTCTTCCCTGCTAGGGCAAAGGGGAGGCTCCAGAAAGGAGCGCGCATCCATGAGCACATCCACCTCCGCCCGCGCGCGGCGCGACTCGGGCGCGCCCGCCACCGCGGCGACCACCGTCACGCCCGCCACCACACCGAGGCGCGAGCGCGTCTTCTCCGGCATCAAGCCCTCCGGCACACCAACGCTCGGCAACTATCTCGGCGCCATCCGTCACTGGGTGGCCGAGCAGGATATCTACGACAACATCTATTGCGTCGTGGACTTGCACGCCATCACCGTCCCACAGGATCCCGCCGAGCTGCGCGCCAACACCCGCCAGCTCGCCGCCCTCCTGCTCGCCTGCGGCATTGATCCAGAGCGTAGCGCCCTCTTCATCCAGTCGCATATGCCGGAGCATAGCGAGCTGGCGTGGATCCTCAACTGCGTCACGCCCACGGGATGGCTCAACCGCATGACCCAGTTCAAGGCCAAGGCGGGCGCCGACCGCGAGGCCGCTAGCGCTGGTCTCTATGCCTATCCCGTGTTGATGGCCGCCGATATCCTGGCCTATCAGACCGATGCCGTGCCAGTCGGCGACGACCAGCGCCAGCATGTCGAGCTGACACGCGACATCGCCAACGCCTTCAACTACCGTTTTGGTGCGACCTTTGTCGAGCCACGCGCCCTCATCCGCGAGGTCGGCGCGCGCATCATGTCACTGGATGACCCGGCGAAAAAGATGAGCAAGAGCGAGAGTGAAGGCTCATACATCAGCCTGTTGGATCCGCCCGACGCCATCCGCAAGAAGATCGCGCGCGCCACTACCGACTCGCAGCGCACCATCGTCTTCGACGAGAGCCGCCCTGGCATCTACAACCTGCTCACGATCTATGAGTTGCTCAGCGGCCAGAGCCGCGAGGCCATCGAGGCGGAGTTCGCGAGCAAAGGATATAAGGAGTTCAAGGCGGCCCTTGGCGAGCTTGTCGTCACGGCGCTGACGCCGGTCCAGGCGCGCTACGCTGAGATCACCGAGAATCCCGGCCAATTGGATGCGTTGCTGGCGCGTGGCGCGGCGCGGGTGCGCCCCCTCGCGCAGGCGACGCTACGTACGGCCAAAGCGCGCGTGGGGCTGATCTAACAAGGGGTTCAGAGAGGGTGAGCGCTATGCGCCTTCCAGCATCCGCGACAGCCCGCTCTCCGCGTCGGGGAGCGACCGAGAGTGGCGTCCACGCGCTCCCTTCTTCGTGTACGGGAGCGGCGGGGGCTTTCGTGCCCATCTGGCGCGAGGTCGCCGCTGACCTGGAGACGCCCGTCTCCGCCTACCTCAAACTCGCGCGCGGGCGCTATGGCTTCTTGCTGGAAAGCGTCGAGGGTGGCGAGCGGCTGGCCCGTTACTCCTTCGCCAGCACCGATCCCTATCTGGTACTGCGCGTCGGCG
>JADMIN010000669.1 GCA_015478575.1 Ktedonobacterales bacterium
GCACGAAGGGCACGCGGAAGGCCCGGCGCAGATCGGGCTGCGTGCGCCGCAGCACCAGCACGCCGAGCGAGACCAGCACAAAGGCGGAAAGTGTGCCGATATTGGTCAACTCCGCTACCACGTCAATCGGTGTGAAGGCGGCCACCAGCGCCACCACCACGCCGACCAGCGCGCTGGAGAGATAGGGCGTGTGGAAGCGTGGGTGGATGCGCGAGAAGAGGCCGGGTAAGAGGCCATCACGCGACATGGAGAAGAAGACGCGACTCTGGCCATAGAGCAGGATGATGAGCACGGTCGTCAGGCCGCAGATGGCGCCGATGGAGATCAGCGAGGCGGCCCAGTTCAGTCCGATCAAAATCATCGCGCGCGAGACGGGCGAGGCGACGTTGAGTTGCTTGTAGGAGACGATGCCGGTCAGCACGGCGGCGACCAGAATGTAGAGCAGCGTGCAGATGAGCAGGCTGAAGATGATGCCACGCGGCAGATCGCGGCCTGGGTTGCGCGTCTCTTCGGCGGAGGTGGAGACCATATCGAAGCCGATATAGGCGAAGAAGATGATGCTGGCGCCGCGGAAGATGCCGCCCACGCCAAAGGGCAGGAAGGGATTCCAGTTTGACGTGCGGATATGCCCGAAGCCAACGACCAAGAAGAAGACGATGACAGTGAGCTTGATGAGGACAATGACGTTGTTGACCTTGGCGCTCTCGCTCGTGCCGGCGATGAGCAACGCGGTGACCAGCAGGATGATGAAGAGGGCGGGCAGGTTGATGATGCCGCCGGAGAAGGGTGAGGCGGTGAGCGCCTTGGGCAGGTTGAGGCCGAGTGCGCCGCGCAGGAAGTCGCTGAGATAGGCCGACCAGCCGATGGCGACGGCGGCGGCGCCGACGGCGTATTCGAGGATCAGGTCCCAGCCGATGATCCAGGCGACCAACTCGCCCAGCGTGGCATATGAGTAGGTGTAGGCGCTGCCGGAGATGGGGACGCTGCTGGCGAATTCAGCGTAGCAGAGGGCGGCGAGGCCGCTGACGATGCCGGCGGCGATGAAGGAGAGCACCAGCCCTGGCCCAGCGTACCTGGCCGCGGCAACGCCGGTGAGCACGAAGATGCCGGTGCCGACGATGGCGCCGATGCCCATCGCGGTGAGGCTCAGTGCGCCGAGCGAGCGCTTGAGATGCTGCCCTTCGCCGTTGTCGGCGGCTTGCGCCAGGATGGTGCCGAGCGGTTTGATGCGCCAGAGGCTGCCGCCCGTCTGAGATGTCGTCTCGCGCGCGGATGTCTGCGCCATGACCGTCTCCTTCGTCACATGTTGGGGCCGTCGCGCCTCGCTTGCGGTGCTTGGCTTGCGGTGCTTGGTGCTCCTTCATTGGCAGCGGGTAGAGGGCAAGAATCGCGCCACTCCATGCGTGCCGCTGTGACGTGGAGGGGGAACCTTCCGGGCCATTGCGTGACGCTGCCCCCCTGCCGTCCGTTGCTATGTCCAGAGAATCGCGCGCTAGGAGTGGCGCGACGAGGCGAGGAGAGGTGGCACGTGGGGCGGCGTTTACCGATCGCGGGGGCATACACAGCGGGTTGGCGGGCGGGGCACCGCGCCGCGCGCACGATGGATCTTGACCTGACGCGCCGCTACGCTGAGGCGGATATCGAGCAGTTGGCGGCGGATGAGGCGCGTGGCTATATGGAAGATATGATGGAGCGGCGGGCCAGCCTGAGGCCGCGTGATGGCGTCCACCTCTTCTTCTTCTACTTCGATGGCTACCGCGATGGCGTGCTGCTGGGGGCCGCGCGCCGCACCGAACGTACGGAACGCACCGAACGCGGCGGGCATGCCGCGCGCCGCGACAGCGAGGGCGTGGTAT
>JADMIN010000670.1 GCA_015478575.1 Ktedonobacterales bacterium
GAGTGCGCGGCCTGGTGGGCCGAGTTTCCTGGTGCTGGCGCTGCTTGGCTTGGTGGCCAATCTTCCCGGCGACCTGCTGGATTATGCGCTGGGGCGCGCGGGAGGGCCGTGGGTGCGGCGGCGGCTGGCCCGGCTGCGGCGGCGGACGGGCGCGGTGCGCATGGGGGGAGGGGGGCTGCGCCGTGATGACGCGCTCCTCATCCTGTTGACGCGCTTCTTCTTCACCGCGATCGCCTCGCCGGTGAGCGCGCTGGCGGGCGCTTCGGGCATCACGCTGCGCGCCTTCCTGCTGTTGGATGTCGCGGGCAAAGCGCTCTACGTCTGCGGCTACCTCGCGCTGGGGCGGGCGTTTGGCGCCCACGCCCTCACGCGCGGCCCCCTGGTAGTGCTGGTGCCGCTAGTCACGCTCGTGCCGCTGCTGGCCTCAGCCCTGCTGCGCCGTGTGGGGCGGGGGGCACCCTCCTCGGTCATCACGACGCGGCCCGCGTGAGGGGTGCGATGGGGAGAGGCAGGCGCCAGGGCCGCCCCCTGTCTGTGTGCTACACTGTGTGGCAGCGAGATAGGAGTGATAGAGTGGTGCTCCCGATGCCCCGCGCCTTCTTCGCTCTGGTCTTCTTCGCTCTCGTCTTCTTTGCGCCCAGCTTGCCACTCGCGCCCGGAAATCGCGGTGGGGGCCGAGGGCGTACAGCATGGCTGACGCGGAATCAGCGGCGGAAAAGGAGCAGCGCATGAGTCATTCGACCGAGCAGAGTGAGATGTGGGATGCCATCGTCGTCGGCGCGAGTTTCGCTGGCCTGGCCTTTGCGGGAGCGGCGGCGGCGCGGGGTATGCGCGTGCTGGTGCTGGAGCGCGACGCGACGCCAGGTGGCGTCGTGCGCACCACGGGCGTGCTCTTCAGCGACGTGCTCGATATCCTCGACGTGCCAGCGCGCTTCCTGATGAACGCCGTGCGCCGCATTCGCCTCCAGGCGCCGGGACAGGAGCCGCTGGAGATCGGTGGGCAGGCGTGGCGCTTCTACATGGCGGATGTCCCTGGCATGCTCGGCTGGATGGCCGACCGCGCGCGCGAGCACGGCGCGGAGGTGCGCTGCGGCACGCCCTTCGTGGATGCCACACGCGAGGCGGATGGGCGCATGCGCGTGACCTTCGGTGGGCCGTCGGCGACTGAGAGTGGCACGCCCTCACGCGCGCCGCTCGGCATGGCCCGCGCGCATCTCCTGATCGGCGCGGATGGCGCCCGCTCGCTCGTGGCCCAGCGCATGGGCTTGGACCAGAACACCCACTACCTGGCTGGGGCTGAGTGGTTAGTTGAGGGGGTGGCGCTGGAAGGCGAGACCTTCTATCTGGTGATGGATTCCGCCCTGGCGCCGGGGTACTGTGTCTGGCTCGCGCCGCATGGCGAGATTGCCGCGCTAGGGGTGGCGGGGCGCCAGCGCGAGTTCAAGCCGGGTGAGTCGCTCAAGGCGGCGCGCGCCATCTTCGCCGATGTCGCGGATCTGAGCCAGATGCGTGTGCGCGAGCGCAAGGGCGGCGTGATCCCTATCGGCGGGCAACTGCGCCACGTCTATCGTGATGATGCCAGGGGGCGGGCACTGCTGCTGGGCGACGCCGCGGGTCTGTGTGGCGCGGCGACTGGGGGGGGCATCTATCCCGCGCTGGTCAGCGGGCGACTGGCGGCGCATGCGGCATCCAACGAGATCCTCAATGGCACCGAGGGGGCGGTGCGCGCCTACCTACGTGACCTGCCGCAGGCCGGGCGCCTGGGCCACTACCTCAAGATCGAGAACTGGCTGCGTGGCGCGCTCAATCGCGCCAGCTCGGATGCCGACCTCAGCGCGTTCTATGGCCTATTT
>JADMIN010000671.1 GCA_015478575.1 Ktedonobacterales bacterium
CCAGCGGCGCGGGTCTGGGCTGGGCCGCGCGTGCTCGCCTCCTCTGGCGCGGTGGTCGCTGGTAGTGCGAGGAGTCGGCTCGCCAGGCTGGCCAGTGCGCGCGGCGACGTGAACTGCCCCGTGATGCCGCCCGCGAGATCGGTGGCCTCCTCTAGACTGCCGGTCACGTCGAAATCGTTGCGCAGGTAGGCCTCCCCCAGGGCCAACTCTGATGGGGGCAACAGCATACGCCGTAGCGCGCCTGGGTGTCGCAGGATCACTGTGAAGCGAGGGTCAGCCTCGCCAGCGGGCGTCTCGATGGTGCCGTCCCAGTAGCGAACGGCGAAGACCCGGCGCTCAGGCGGGCCGAAGAGATCGCGCACGATTGATTGCGCGACGGCGACGTTCGGTTCTTGGTTCGGTTCGTGGTTCGATGTTTGGGGGGAATAGGGTGCCTTGGTTGCCGGTTTGTGGAGTTGTAGTCGTGCCATGACACGCCTCCTGACCTGTCCGATCCGCGCAAAGGGCCAACCGTTACTTCACGTGGGCGCATGCTTTCACGTGGGCGCATGCTTTCTCTGCCTCAGTGTAACACATCGCCGCGCGACTGAACGCCTTGCTTTTGGGTTGGCTTTTGGGGTCACGGCTGGGAAGTCGGTCTGGATGGACGTGGGTGGATGCGACGCGGCGACGCACGTATACTCTACATACAGCACGAACTCTACAGCACGGCGCCAATTCATGCCGCCAGTGAAGACGAGGAGACTACCCACCATGACGACCACGCCCACTCTGCCCCGCTGGAATATGACCGTCGTCTATCCCAGCCTGGAATCGCCGGAATTCGCGCGAGGCTTCGAGCAGGTCACCGCCGGCATCACGGATCTGGTCGCGCTCTTCGACGAGGAACATATTGAGCGGCAGCCGCCACGCCCGCTCGATGCGATGACGGCTCAGGCGGTCGAGCGCGTCATTCAGCGCTACAATACGTTACTCGATGAGGTGGGCACCCTCAACGCCTATATTTATAGCTTTGTCGCAACGGACTCGCGTGATACCTCGGCGCAGGCCCGCTGGAGCGAATTGCAACAGCATTTCGTGCGGCTCTCGTTGCTCGGGACGCGCTTCACCGCATGGATCGGCTCGCTGGATGTGGAGGCGCTGATCGCGCAATCGCCTCTGGCGCGCGCGCACGCCTTCATGCTGCGCAAGGCCAGGACAGCGGCGGCGCACCAGATGGCGCCCGGTGAGGAGGCGCTGGCGGCGGAGTTGGCGCCCAGTGGCGGTGACGCCTGGGGTAAACTGCATGGCACCGTCAGCTCGCAGCTCGCCGTACACGTTGAACTGCCGGATGGCCCGCGCGAGCTCCCGATGAGCGCGGTGCGCAACCTGGCCTATGAGGCCGACCGTGCCGTGCGCCAGCGCGCGTACGAGGCCGAGTTGGCCGGCTGGGAGCGGGTGGCGGTGCCGCTGGCCGCGGCGCTCAACAGCATCAAAGGGGAGGTCAATGCCCTCACACGCAAGCGTGGCTGGGAGACGCCCTTGGATGCTACGCTCTTCGATGCGCACATTGACCGCCAGACGCTGGAGGCGATGCTGGCGGCGGCGCGCGAATCTTTTCCCGACTTCCGCCGGTATCTGCGCGCCAAGGCGCGCGCCATCGGGGTGCCGGCGCTGGCGTGGTATGACCTCTTTGCCCCAGTCGGCGCGACGGAGAGCACTTGGAGTTTCGAGCGGGCGACTGACTTCATTGTCGAGCGCTTCGGCGCGTATTCCGCGCGCATGAGTGAGTTCGCCGCGCGGGCCTTTCGCGAGCACTGGGTGGATGCCGAGCCGCGCCCCGGCAAGCGTGATGGGGCTTTCTGCATGCGGC
>JADMIN010000672.1 GCA_015478575.1 Ktedonobacterales bacterium
CGGTGGACGTACGCGCGACGCGGGGTCGAGGGCCGTGCCTTGCCAGTGTCCAGAGGGGGGAAAGTACATGCTAGAGGATGCCATAACGCTCATCTTGGGTATGGTCTTGATGGTGGTGGGAGTGCTCACCATGGCCAGCACCATCCGCGACGCCTGGGGACAGGGGCGCAGGCGGCGGGATGGCAGCGCTCCGCCCGCCGCTAGGCCCACCTCGTCATGGGTTACCGTGATGCGCCTGGCGATCGAGGTGACGCTCGTCCTCGTGGGCGTGAGCGTGGTGCTCCTGCTCGTGCCCGCGGTCAAAGCGCAGATGCCGCGGGAAACCAGACGCCTCATTTTTAGCGCCTTCGTGATGCTAAGTGGACTGCTCGCCATGGCCGGTACCATCCGTGACGCGAGGGTGCGGAGACGCCAGCGGCGGCAGGGGGAGGAGGCCGCGCCTCCTGCCGCTGCGCCGCCCGCCTCCAGACCCACCGTCGGGTCAGGCGGTACCGGGGAGCGGTTGGCGCAAGGGGCGATAACCGTCCTCTTAGGCGTGATCTTTCTGCCTCTGCCCGCATTCAAGGGCTGGACAGTGCTGCTGGCCTTGCCACTCCTCCTCTTGGTCAACATCATGTGGGTTCTAGAAAACCTGTATGGCTAGCGTCTATCCAGAAGGAGGGAGAGCATACATGTTGCTAGAAGCCATGCGCTTCATCACGGGCATCCTCTATGGAGGAGTAGGACTGCGGTTCCTCATCCGGAGCATCCGCAACGCATGGGGGCGGGGGCACAGGCAGCAGGGGGAGGAGGCCGCGCCTCCTGCCGCTGCGCCGCCCGCCTCTAGGCCCACTGTCGGGTCACGCGATACCGGATCATGCGATATCAGGATACGCCTGGTGTTCGGGGCGGCGATCGTCCTGGCGGGCGTGGGCTTCATGCCCCTGCCCGCATTAGAGGGCGGCTGGGCATCGCTGCTGATCTTTCCACTGGCCTTCGTGTTCCCCATCGCGGTGTCTCAAAAGGCCTTTCGTCGCCAGCGTCCATGAGGAGGGCAAGCCTACCTGCTAGGGGATACCATACACCGCACTCATCCTTGGCGTTGTCTCTCTGGTGGGTGGACGGTACGGCTCATGGCCAGCACGACCCGGACAGGCGCTGGGCTACGACGCGCTGCGACGGCTGTTGAGCTGGCAGAACACGACGACCAGCCCGACCCAGACGGCCAGCTATGCCTCTGACGGCGAGGGCAACCGCGTCAGGAGACGGGCCTAGGCATGACAGTGGCCATGCGGGTGGACGCAACGATCATCCGCACGCTGCTCGTGCCCGCGATGATGCATCTGCTGGGCCGCTGGAATTGGTGGCTGCCAGGCCACCCACTCCCGGTGGAGCGCGTGAGCGACCACTCCCCGTTGACTCCTTCTTTCGTGCGAGAGAACGTCGGGCCAACCCGACGCCAGCCCTTAAACGGGCGGCCCCTGTGCGCTCGCGTTGGCAATCGACACGCCAGAGCGGCGCCTCATCAGCACAAACGACAGCTCCGAGCACCGCGCCATCTGGCGCGTGAGGGTGCCCAGCAAACGAGCGGGCGCGACGATGCGCGGCTCAGCGAGATGCCGCGCTGGAAGGCATCGAACAATCACCGCTACCCACAAGCGGAGAAAGCGGCAGGCCAGTGCCGCGCACTCTGGAAGGCGCGTATCGCTTCTTCCCTCGCTGAAGTACGGGGTCAGCATTTGCTCATCACGGACACTTGACGCCCAAAAGCAAAAGCCCTATACTGCGCCCAGCAGGTGACCCGCACCAGCGAATAGCGCGCATACTCAGGCAGCGGAGCGAGCGCCGCACGCCCATACTGAGACAC
>JADMIN010000024.1 GCA_015478575.1 Ktedonobacterales bacterium
GTTCCCCTCATTGCCGATATCCACTACGATCCCGCGCTGGCGATGATGGCCATCGAGCAGGGGGTGGATGCCGTGCGCATCAATCCAGGGAACCTGCTGCATGGGCAGGCGTCCTTCGTCAAGATCGTTGAGGCGGCGAAGAAGGCCGATATCGCGATGCGCATCGGCGTGAACTCCGGCTCGATTGACGCGCTGGACCGCGGCTCTCAGATGCGCAAGGTGCAGGTGCAACTCTTGGACGATGGGACGTTTGTCAAGAACGACCCCGTTGAGGAGCGGCGCAAAGAGCGCGAGGAACTGGTGGAGCGCATGGTGGCCAAGGCGCTGGAATATTGCGGCTGGGCCGATGACCTGGGCTACACCAACTACAAGGTCTCGCTCAAAAGCTCTAACGTGCTCACCGCCGTCGCGGCGTATCGGCGCTTCGCCGCGCAAAGCGATGTGCCGCTGCACCTGGGCATCACGGAGGCGGGGACGCACGTGACGGGCGCGGTGAAGTCCGCGGTTGGCTTCGCGCTGCTGTTGGCCGAGGGCATCGGCGACACGATTCGCGTCTCGCTCACCGCCGAGCCGGAGGAAGAGATTCCGGTCGCGTACGAGATCCTGCGCTCGCTGGAGCTGCGCTCGCGCGGTGTGACGTTCGTCTCGTGCCCGTCGTGCGGACGGGTGGAGATTGACGTGCTCACGATCGCCAACGAGGTCGAGCGGCGGCTGGCGAAGGTGCGGACGCCGATTCAAGTCGCTGTGATGGGGTGCCTGGTGAACGGGCCGGGGGAGTCGCGCGACGCCGATATTGGCCTCTCTGGTGGCCGCGGCAAGGGGGCGATCTATAAGAAGGGGCAGTTCCTGCGTACCGTGCCTGAGGATCAGTTCCTCGACGCGGTGCTGAAGGAAGTGGCGGCCATTCTCCCGGAGCATGAGGCGAAGCTGGTCTATCCCGGTGATGGCGCGCTTGGCCCGGTGAGCACGGGGCGCACCCGCAAGACGGGTATCCACGATGCCGCCCCCGCCAGTCTGGCGGAGGGGTCGTCGTCCACTGCCGCGCTCGACGCTGCCGCGCTCGACGCTGCTGGGCCGGGCAGCAAGCCGACCCGTGGCAAGCCGCTGCCCATGGCGCGGCGCTAAGTGCGCCGTGCGCGCGACACGGGCCGCGTCGCTCTGGGCGAGGAAAAGCCCCCTCCGCGCCTCGCGAGGCAAGAAGGGGGCAGTGGCGGGGCCGGCGTCCGCTTAGCGCACGGGGGCGGCCTTGAGGGCGACGGCCTTGCGTAGCGGCTCTAGGTCACGGATGAGCATCGCGAGATCTTGCGCCAGGCGCGTGACCTCCTCCATATCGCCAAAGTAGGTCATCTGCATGTCAATGCCCATCAGCCCGCCGAGCAGTAGGGCCTCAGGCATCGCCTCGCGCTCGATGGGCGAGAGCGGGCGCACGCGGCTATAGGTGGCGACGGTGGCGCGCAGCAGCGGCGGGCGGCGGTCCCCCAAACCCCAGGCGAAATCGAAGAGGGCCGTATCGGGGTGCGCGCGCTCGAAGTCGAGGATGCCGCAGATATTGGCGCTGACCGCCTCGCCACGCCAGAGCACGTTGGAGGCGACGTAATCGCCATGCACCACGAGCTTAGGCAATTCAGGGTAGAGCGAGCCGAAGTAGCGCACGGCCAGGCGCTCACGGACGAACTCCAGCAGGTGCGGCGAGAGATCGGTATGGGGCGGCCAACTCTCCAGCACGCGATCCACCGTCTCAAGCGTCCAGGCATTCCACGGCTGGAACGGCTCCCCCTCTGGGGCGAAGCCCTCCAGCGCCACATGGAGCGTGGCGAGCATCTCCGCCGCCTTGGGTCGGCCCCACATCCACTCGCGCTCGTTGGCCTGTTTGCCTGGCAGCGCCTCATAGAGCGCCCAGCACGCGCCGCCCAGTTCGGTATAGCTGGCGCCAGAGCGATCCGGAACCCAGCGCGGGACGGGGAGCGCCTGGCCCGCGAGGTGGGTGAGGAGGCTGTGGGTGTAGCGGATGGAGGCGCTGGGATACCAGTCGTGGAACCGCTTGAGGAAGTAGCGGCGACTGCCGGAGGTGATCACCCAATAGTGGGCGCGCGGGTGCTGCGTCTCGGTCGGCGCGGGCTTGCTGACAATCCAATCGGTGAGGGCATAGCGCTCCAAGACGGTGTTGACGACCTCGGTCGCGTTCCACTCGTCGAGGGACATGGTGCCGCCGGCGAGGCCAAAGGCATCGGCGCACTCTTCGCAGCCGATCAATTCGCCCGCTGGATTGATGACCAGGACTTCGATGAGGCGACCACACGATGGGCACGCGAGCGGCATCTGTGGATTCTGGGACTCTGGGGCACTCATGGGCACTCCTTAACAGCAAGATGCCAGCGCTTTGCCTTCGCATCGCTGGGGGTCGATCACCCTATCCCGCACCATCAGCGCCGACCCCTTCAGTCTACTCTAGGTCCGCTCGCCTGTGAGTAAAAGGGGACAACGGTACTACGGAGCCACTATGACATTTGGATACGCAAGGTCCCAGACGAGGGGAAGATGGCAGGCACGCGATCGGAGGAGCCGCCTCCTGCGGTCCCCCCGATCGCGCCACGCGCATGGGTGGCCGTGGCCACCCATGCCTGGATTGCGCGTGCGCCGGATGCGGCACCCGACACAACGTATCGTCTGCTGGAGAGTATAGCATGTTGCGCAAGCCCTCTTGGTGCTGGCCCCGTGCTGTGCGGGCTGGGCTGGGGCCCTTCTCCTTTCGTGGGGACGATGGGGCGCCGACGCGCTAGCGCGTTGGGGGCGCGGTGGCCGCGCGCGCGCTGAGCGTCGCGTGGATGTGTGTGAGCGCCAGCTCGATCTGCTCGATGGAGTTGGCATAGGAGAGGCGGATGTAGCCCTCACCAAAGGCGCCGAAAGCCGTGCCCGCAAGGGCGGCCACACCGGCCTCATACAGCAGCAGATCGGCCACCTCACGTGAGGTCAGCCCGGTGCCGGTAATGTTGGGGAAGGCATAGAAGGCGCCGCGCGGCATGCGGCAGGTGACGCCGGGGATGGCGTTCAGCCCCGCCACGATGCGGTCGCGGCGGCGGTGGAACTCCGCCACCATCGCCTCCGCTGCCTCTTGGGGGCCGGTGAGCGCCTCGACGCCCGCCCACTGCGTGAAGGCGGCGGTGCAGGAGTTGCTGTTGATCATCAGGCGGGTGATGGGGGCCACCAACTCGCGCGGGCAGAGGCCATAGCCCAGGCGCCAGCCGGTCATGGCATAGATCTTCGAGAAGCCGTCGAGCACGATGGTGCGCTCGCGCATGCCGGGCAGGCTGGCGATGCTAACGTGCTCGCCCTCGTAGAGCATGCGGCTATAAATCTCGTCGGCGAGGACGAGCACCCGTGGGTGACGCTGGACGGCGGCGGCGACGCGCTCGAGGTCGGCGCGGGCGAGGGCGCCACCGGTGGGGTTGTGGGGCGAGTTGAGGATCACCAGGCGCGTCCGAGGGCCGATGGCGTCGCAGAGCTTCTCGACATCCAGCGAGAAGCCGCGCGCCTCCTCGACCTGAGCGGGAAGGGGCTGGCCGCCAGCGAACTGGATCATGCTCTCGTAGATGGGGAAGCCGGGGTTGGGATAGATGACCTCATCGCCCTCATCCACCAGCGCCAGAATCGCATAGAACATGATGGGCTTGCCGCCGGGCGTGACGACAACATCCTCCACGCTGAACTCGACACCACGGCGCACGCTGGCGTCGTGGGCGATGGCCGCGCGCAACTCAGGGATGCCGGGCGCGGGGGTGTAGTGTGTGGCGCCGTCGCGCAGCGCGCGGCAGCCGGCCTCGATGATGTTGGCCGGGGTAGGGAAGTCTGGCTCGCCGATCTCCAGGTGGACGATGGCGCGGCCCTGCGCTTCGAGCGCCTTGGCGCGCGCGAGCACTTCAAATGCGGTCTCGGTGCCAAGTTGGTCCATGCGTCGGGCGAATTCCATGTGTGTCTCCTCGCTCGCCATTGAGCGCGCTGTGGGGTTCTCTGCCGCGGTGAGCATGCGGGGCCGATTACAGCGGTTGTTCGCTCGGCTCTAGAACGATTGGTCGCTTCATCACCCGCGCTCCTTTCAGCACGTTGGGTATTGGCACTGGCCGCTAGCTCTGGCGCTCACCACGCGCGTGGCAGGGCTGAACGGCCCGTGCCCAGGGCCTCGGGATTGAGACCGGCGGGCAGGGCCTCGCCCTTTAGGCCGGCGATCAGATTGCGCGCGCAGATCTCGGCCATCTGGCCGCGCGTCGTGGCGCTGGCGCTGGCGATATGCGGCACGACCAGGCAGTTGGGCTGCGTCAGCAGCGGATGATCGGCGGGCAGCGGCTCCGGCTCGGTCACATCTAGCGCGGCGCCGCCGAGGTGGCCGGAGCGCAGCGCCTCTAGCAGGGCGTCGGGGTCAATGATCGGCCCGCGCGCGGTGTTGATGATGAGCGCGCCACGCTTCATCTGGGCGAAGCGCTCGCGGTTCATCAGGTGGTGCGTTTCGGCGGTGAGCGGCGTGTGGATGCTGACGAAATCGGCCCGCGCCAGGATATCTTCCAGCGGCGCGTATTCGATGCCCAGGCTGGCCTCGAGGTCTTCGCGGCGGACGACATCCGTATACAGGACGCGCATGGCGAAGCCCTGGGCGCGTTTGGCCATCTCGGCGCCGATGCGCCCAAGGCCGACGAGGCCGAGCGTGCTGTGGTGGATATCGGACCCCATCAGCAGCATTGGCCCCCACGTCTTCCACTGGCCCGCGCGCACGTAGTCCGCGCCTTCGACGATGCGGCGGGCCGCGGCCATGAGGAGCGCGAAGGCGAAGTCGGCGGTGGTCTCGGTGAGGACGCCGGGCGTATGGCCGACGGGGATGCCGCGGGCGGTGGCGTCGGGAATGACGATGTTATCAAAGCCGACGGCGTAGTTGCTGACGACGCGCAGCCGGGGGCAGGCGTCCATCAGCGCGCCATCCACGCGGTCGGTGAGCAGGCTGACCAGCCCATCGGCCTCGCGCGTCTGGCGCAGGATGACCTCGTGCGGCGGGGGCAGCTCGCCCTCCCAGACCGTGGCGTCGCAGAACGCATGGATGAGGTCCAGCCCCTGGCTGGGAAGCATGCGTGTGACGTAGACTCGCGGCTTGCCCATAGTCGTCTGTGCTCCTTCGCGAACGATCACCGTTGCGTCTACATCGTACGATATGTGGACAAGGGGCGGGGAGGTGGCGAGGGTTGCGATGGGGGCGGAGGGTTGCGGTGGGCTGAAGGCCTGCGGGGAAGAGCGAACGAACTGACATGCGCGCGCCCAACTGACGCCGCTGAGAAACATGTCGGCCCGTCCTATGGAGAAATGTCTAATACATGGAGCTATTATAGATTCTTCCATAGGACGTGACAAGTGGCGCGGTGGGCGGCGAGCCTCATCCCGGGCTGTGCTCGCGCGCCCAGAGGGCAGCCTGGGTGCGGTCGCGTAGGCCGAGCTTGCTGAGGATGTTGGAGACGTGGTTCTTGACCGTGCCCTCGGTGATGAAGAGCGCCTCGCCGATCTCCCGGTTGCTCGATCCGCGCGCGAGGTGGCCGAGGATCTCGCGCTCGCGCTCGGTCAACTCGTCTATCGGCGTGCCAGCGGCGGCGCGGCTGGCGGGCGCGGCGGCGGCGCGCGCGGTGGCGGTAGCATCAGCGGGATGGGCGAGGTGGGCGACGAGCTTGGCCGCGACGGAGGGTTGCAAAGGCGACTCGCCACGCGCGATGGCGCGGATGGCGCTCACCAGTTCCTCGGCGGTGGCATCCTTGAGCAGATAGCCCCGGGCACCCGCACGTAGGCCCGCCAAGATGTATTCCTCGTCGTCGAAGGTCGTCAGGATCAGCACGCGCACCATCGGCCAGCGCGCTTGGATGCGCTCCGTCGCGCCCACGCCATCCAGCCGCGGCATGCGCACATCCATCAGCACGACATCGGGCGGACCGCCCGCGTGCTCCATGCGCTCGATGACCTCCAGCGCCTCCGCGCCGTCGCCCGCCGTGCCAGCAACCTCGATGCCGCCACTCTCCAGTTGGAGTAGCCGCTGGAAGCTCTGGCGCAGCAGTGTCTGGTCATCCACCACCAGGACGCGAATGGGGGTCTCAGCGGATGTCTCGCTCATCGTCACCGGCTTTCTCTTGGGTCGCCACCGCGGAGGCGAGTCCACGCTACCGCTCCGCGGGGGGCAGTGGGGTAGTTAGGGGTTAGGTCTCCCCCAGCGGCACACGCACCTCTACGCGCCAGCCGTGGGCGGCGTCAGGCCCCGCCTGGGCGGTGCCGCCGAGCAACGCGATACGCTCACCCATGCCCAGCAGCCCGAAGCCGGGCGCGTGGCCATCCGCCGATGAATCCGCGCCCTTGCCGTTATCGAGCACGGTCAACTCCACCGCGCGCTCATCCGCCCGCACGCGCACCAGCACCTTGGTGGCGTCGGCGTGCTTGCGCGTGTTGGTCAGCGCCTCTTGGGCGCAGCGATAGAGCGCCAGCCGCGGCGGGGGCGCCAGCGACCCCACGGCTCCCTCGACATCCAGCGCGACCGCGACCGCTGGCGCCGCCGCCTGGAACTCCGCGACGAGGCGAGCCAGCGCGTCATCCAGCGAGGCGCTGGTGGGGTCCACGGGGCGCAGCGCCGCCACCGACCGGCGCACTTCGGCGAGGCACTCCGAGGCCATGCGCCGCGCCTCCACCAGTTCCGCGCGCAGCCCCGCGTCGCCGCGCGCCTCCAGCTTGATGGCGGTCTCGAGCCGCACCGCCACGACGGTGAGATAGTGGCCGAGGGTATCGTGAATCTCGCGCGCCATACGGTTGCGCTCGCGGGTGATGGCCAACTCCTCCACCTGGTCAGTGTAGGCGCGCAGTTGGGCGTGCGCCTCTTCGACCTGCGCGACTAACGCCTCGGCCCTGGCCCGCTGCTCGTGCTGCTGGCGCATGACGATGGTGAAGAGGTAGGTGAAGAGGAAGGCTGGCACTAACTGGATCTGGTTGAGCAGCAGCGCTTTCGAGCTAAAGGTGCCACCGGCCAGCGTGAGCAGGCCCACCATGCTGAGATAGAGGACGACGCTGAAGGGCAGCGCTTGGCGCGGAGGATAGATCATAGTCAGCACCGAGACGGTGATCACCGGGAGCAGCCAATCCAAGCCGAGGCCGAGCCAGATGCTGGCGGCGGTGCCCAGCGCGAGCGCCATCATCGTCAGCGCGATCAGCAGATTCGCGCGCGCGCTGGTCTCCGCCGTGCAGAGGTGATAGAAGAGCCAGAGCCAGCCTAGATTGGTAACGGTCAGCAGCGCAAAGCCCGGCACGGCCAGCGACTGCGCGGTCAGCACCGCCAGCAGATAGCCGATGCCGACGGTGAGATACGCGACGAGTTGGAGGCGGTCGCTGGGATACCATGCCAGGGACGCGGCCCGCGCCGTCTTGGCGGGCGGAAGGAGGTGTGCCGTGTCGGTGGTGTTCATGGTCGTCGGCCTCAGGCATCTGGCGTAGCTCGGCGTCGCGGGCAAGCGTGAGGCGCACGCGACTGCGTATGCGCGCGCCATACCGCTTGTCTTCGCCATACCGCGCGTCTTTATTATACATGCGCGCCATACATACGCGCCGAGATGCCGCGCGAAGCGCCGCACTGGCTTCCCCCTCGCGCGCGAGGGGCGTCCGGCGGCGTGAGGCGGCTGGCGGCCTTCTAGATTTCGGGGTATGCATCTTGCTTTTGACGCTTGACGAGAGCGGCGGGAGCGCGACCAGAGAAGGAGCGCGGCCAGTGATGCGGCAGGCCAAGACGGCGGGAGCGCCGCCGCCCGCGGTGACGGAGTGGCTGCGCGCCAAGCGGCGCGCCCTCGCGCCCGCGCCGGAGGCTGTGGTGGCGTTCGAGCGTGCCATGATGGCGGGCGTACCAGAGGCTGCCGCGCCCCTCTTCGCCAACCCCTTTACCATTGGAGACCTGGATGCCTTGGATGAGACGACTCTACGCGACGTGCTGGCGGGCGGCGCCTTCGGTGTCTCCGTGGAGGAGCTGGCGCATGGGCTGCATGGCGCGCCCGCGCGGCTGACGCGGCGCATCACCGCGGCGCTGCCCCCCAGCCAGCGCGTGCGCTTCCAGACGGCCCGGCCTCCTTGCGGAGCGGCGGCCACCACGGCCCGCCAGCACGTGCTGGACGCCTTCTTCTGGGAGCTGACCTACTGGCGTACGCCGGACCTCTATGAGGAACTGACCGCGGGCGAGGAGCCGCACCCTGGCATCTTCGCGCGCCTGGAGTCGGCGCTGCGTGGCGGTGTCGTGCTGGATGCTGGCGCGGGGGCGGGCCGCTCCACCCTTGCCTGCCTAGAGTGGGGCGCGGCGCGCGTCATCGCGGTGGAGCCATCGCCGGGACTGCGGCGCATCCTCCAGCGCAAGCTCGCGGGTCGGGAGGATGGCGCGCGGGTGGAGGTGCGCGCTGGGCGCTTCGATGCGCTGCCATTGGCGGCGGCGAGTGTGGATGTGGCGCTGGCCTGCTCGGCGTTTACGTCGCGCCCGGAGCAGGGGGGTGAGGCGGGGCTGGCCGAGCTGCGCCGCGTGACACGCCCAGGCGGCCTGATCGTGCTGATCTGGCCCTCACCAGAGGATTTCGGTTGGCTGGCGGCGCATGGCTTCCACTATGCCGCGCTGCCCATCACGCGCGGACTGGGCGTGCGCTTCCGCTCGCTGCGGAGCGCGTGGCGGTGCGCGCGGCGCTTTTACGCGCGTCGGCCCGCTGTGCGGCGGTACTTGCGCGAGCGGCGGTGCCCCGAGGTGCCCTATCGCGTGCTCGGCATCAACCCACCCCACGACTACTGCTGGCTGCGGGTGGAGCCGTTGCCTGGTTGAGAGGCCATACGCAGCCACGATGGCGCGACAGCGGATGTGTCATGGTGGCCCACGGCGCATACTCCGTGAAGACAGCGACCTGGCCGCTCCATTCGCTATCAGCCGATGCGAAATCACCAGCCGACGCGGACCGGCGGAGCCTGGCTCACGCGAGGTCCCAGCGCTCGACCCGGTGTGTCGCCGCGCTCGGCGGTCCATCCCCAGGGTGGCGCTGTGCTATAATGCCAGAAGGCTCGGTCAGGAAGCGCGATGGGGGGAGCGAATGCGATTTGGGCTGGATGTGCCGACCACGGGCGCGTATGCGGATGCCCGCCTTCTGGCGCGGCTGGCCACTGAAGCTGAAGCGGCGGGATGGGATGGCTTCTTTCTCTGGGATGTGCTCTTGGGCGGCAAGGAAGTGGCGCTCCCTGTCGTGGATCCGTGGATCGCCCTGACCGCGATTGCCCTCCAGACCATGCGCATACGCATTGGCCCGCTGGCGATGCCGTTGGCGCGTCATCGCCCATGGCTGGTGGCGCGGCGACTGGCCACGCTCGACCAGATCACACAGGGGCGGGTGAACTGCGCTGTGGGCTTGGGCTATCTCGAGCGGGATTTCGCCGCGTTTGGTGAGGAGAGCGCTCCGGCCACGCGCGCGGGGCAACTGGATGAAGGCCTGGCGATCTTGGCGGGACTGTGGGGCGAGGAGCCGTTCTCGTTTGCCGGTGACCACTATACGCTGGATCAGGTGACGCTCGCTCCCAAACCGATCCAGTCGCCGCGTATCCCCCTCTGGGTCGCGGGCGGCTGGCCCCACCGCGCGCCCTTCCGCCGGGCGGCGCGCTGGGATGGCATGTGCCTCAAGTCCTTTCACCAGCAGACGCGCGAGCCACTCACGCCCGCTGATGTGCGTGCCTGCCTGGCCTATGTGGCGGCACGGCGGCCAATGGGCGCCCCCTTCGCGGTGGTGGTGAGCGGCGAGACGCCCCTCGACCGCCAGCGGGGGAGCGAGCAGGTGCGCCCTTTTCAGGAGGCGGGGGCGACCTGGTGGGTAGAAGAAGGGCTTGGCTCCTCACTGGAGGAGTTCCGCGCGCGGATTCACGCGGGGCCGCCGCGGGCATAAAGGAGGGGGCATGGCGAGCGTGCGGGTCATGGGCAGGTAGGATAGTCGCGGGCCGATCATGGGCGCCACGTCCAGAGCGCTCTAGGCTCGGCGGGCCGCGCTCCCACGGGACTTGGCCGCCTCGGCGCATCCAGTTCGGCTGCCCCATCCAGGTAAGCGGGCTAATCGAGGTAATCGCGGAGGATGCGGCTGGATTGTGGGTGGCGGAGCTTGCGGATGGCGCGCTCCTCGATCTGGCGCACGCGCTCGCGGGTGACCTTGAGGATGCGGCCCACCTCTTCGAGGGTGTGGTCTTGGTCGTCGGTCAGGCCGAAGCGCAGCTCGATCACCTCGCGCTCGCGCTGCGTGAGGTTGCCCAGCACGCGGCGGATCTCCTCACGCAGGAGTTGGCGGTCGGTCTGTTCGTCCGGGTCATGGGTGTGCTCATCCTCAACGAGGTCGGCCAGCGAACTCTCTTCTTCTTCGGAGAGCGGCGCGTCGAGCGAGAAGACCTTCTCCGCCCAGACCGTTAGCTCGCTCACCCGCGCGCCGGTGATGCCCAGGCGCTCGCCGACTTGGTCTGGCGTCGGCTCTTGGCCCAGCTCCTGGTAGAGCTGGCGGGTCATGCGTTTGACGCGCATCACTTCTTCCATGATATAGACGGGCAGACGGATGGCGCGGGTGCCTTCGAGGATGGAGCGGGTGATGGCCTGTTTGATCCACCAGGTGGCATAGGTCGAGAAGCGGAAGCCCTTGTCGGGGTCGAATTTCGTGACGGCGCGAATCAGGCCGATGTTGCCCTCGCCGATCAGGTCTTCGAGCGCCAACCCCTGGCCGACGTAGCGCTTGGCGATGCTGACGACGAGGCGCAGGTTGGCCTCGATCAGGGAGTTGCGCGCGAGGCGGTCGTTGTGGCGCATGCGCAGGGCAAGCTCTGTCTCGCGCTGGGCGGAGAGCAAGGCAATGCGCGAAATCTCTCGTAGGTAGAGCCGCAGGCTGTCGCTCTGGGCGATACTGCTGAGATCAGCGGCTTCGACCTCGACCGCCGACTCCATGCGATGGGCGGCACGTGCGGCCTGCTCGGCTTCGAGACTTGCGGTGTGTTCATCTGTGCTCATAATGCGCGCTCTCTTCCTCTCGCTTCCCGCGCGCGCAGTATAGCACCGCTCTAGGGGGGCCGCAAGGGGCCACGGCTCAGGTACTATGCGCCCATCAGCGCCCATTGGCCCCCTTCCGCTTCACGTGTCGCCTCCACGTGTCGCCCGCGCGCTGTCTCCTTGCCTTACTACCGCTGAATAGGCATGACCCACAGGGAGCGCACCGTCTCGTGGTGGGTCCGCAATACGTTGTCCCACGCCTCAAGAAGATGTGGCGCGCGACGCTCATGGGGCTGGTGGCGATCCGCTTCCCACTCCGCCGGATTGCCGACCAGAGCACGCGGAGGGCCAGTGGACCGCCATGACCTGAGCCAGCCACAGAAAAGAGCCACTGGCTGGAGTGCCGGTCGTCACACGAGCTGGCGGACGGCATAGCGCACGGCATGATGCCGCACGCCCGCATACCCCAGTCCGCTCTCAACTCGTGAAATGCGCCTGGATCCCATGCATGCCGAGGGTGAGCGAGATCTCGCCACCGTGGTGCAAGTCGTGTTCGAGCACGTGCCAGACCACCCAGGCGCGTGGCAACTCGACTTGCTTCCCGTCCCAGTCATCGGTGAACGTCTGGCGCATCTCGTCGGGACTCCAGCGGGCCAGACAATCGGTCATCAGGCGCCAGGTGTGGTCGAGGCCCCGCACCAACTCGTCGGCTGTTCGGGCGGGCGCGCCTGGCTCGTCCC
Organism: Ktedonobacterales bacterium; assembly: GCA_015478575.1. Taxonomy (GTDB): domain Bacteria; phylum Chloroflexota; class Ktedonobacteria; order Ktedonobacterales; family JADMIN01; genus JADMIN01. The sequence continues at coordinate 11,770 of JADMIN010000024.1, forward strand.
AGCGCAGGGCCGCCTTCACGTCCGCGCCACCGTCCTCGCCCAGCACCTCGGTGAACCAGCCGGCGCGGCAGCCGACGATGTGCGTGGCAATCTCGCCGATGGTGCGCAGATGCGGCGCGGCGCGCAGCGCGAGTTGGTCGGCGGTGAGCGGGGCAAGCGTCTCTTTGAGGTGATCCTGGTACGCCTGCCACGACGTGTAGAACGTGGTGAGCGTAAAGTTGTCTTCAGCCATGTAGCCATCTCCTGTTTGGCGTGGTGGGTTCGTGGGATACGGCGTTGGGATGCGGCGTTGGGATGCGGCGTGCGGCAGCGGATGCGCCTTTTGTGCGCCCGAAGCGCTGACGCCGGGTTGGCAACTAGCGTCGTGCTCGTAGGAAGTGCCTGTTCTAGCATGCCACGTGGGCTGGCGCGCCGTCTAGGCGGATGTCCGGGAAGCGGTGGCCTCACTGGTGGCCCAACCACCGATGGGCGGTCTGCCGAACGCCATCCACAACCGCGGTTGTCCTTGTCAATCCTCCAGGGGTAGCCCAATTTCGGCGGGCCTTTGTCCAACACGCTCTTAGACCAGTCGGCTGACCTCGATCTCTTCGGGGAAGCGCATCATCTCTGCC
>JADMIN010000673.1 GCA_015478575.1 Ktedonobacterales bacterium
ATTGTTGCGCTCAGGTCATTGTTGCGCTCAGGTCATTGTTGCGCTCAGGTCATTGCGCACCGCGCGCGCACGCTCCGCGCCCTGGATACCGCGAATCGGCATGTCTGCCGGGGTGGTATCCAGGGCCGTCACATCATCTCGGCGGCGCGACCTTCCGCCACCTCGGCGGCGCGACCACATGGATGCGGTCTGTTCACTTGCCGCCCGTCTTCCGCCTGAAGGGCCGCCGCACGAGCGCTGTGGGGCCAAACGCTCATGCGGGCGAGAGAGTGTCCGCCGATTCGCTTGCTAGGGGCGCGCTGGGGAGTGTTGGCTGGTCCAACAGAGGCGAGGTGTCGAACTGCCGCGCGAGTTGCGCGCGGACCGCCGGGCTGGGATCGGCGTCTTCAAGGGCGGCGCGTCGGGCGAGTGTCGGGTGCGTGGCGATGTGGGTATCAATGAAGTGCGAGATGCGCCGCAGGAAGCGCTGGGTCTCAAACTCCTCCGCATGGCGGCGGATGGCCTCTGGGTCGAAATAGGCGTCGTCGAAACGCGCGACCGCGCGCATCAGCGCGTCGGCGGTCTGCTCAGCGAAGAAGAGGCCCGTGCTGCCCTCCACGATGCTGGTGAGCGCGCCGCCGCCCGCGTAGGCGATGACGGGGCGGCCACAAGCCTGGGCCTCGATGGGTGTCAGCCCAAAATCCTCTTCACCGGGAAAGATCAACGCACGGCAGCGCGCCATCTGGCGGCAGACGTCGTCGTCTGGCAGGTGGCCCAGGAAGCGCACGTTGCGCGCCGCGAGCTTGCGCAGGCGGCCCGCGTCACGGCCAGCGCCGATGATGCGCAGGGGCAGGCCATTGCGCGAGAAGGCTTCTACCGCGATATCAATGTGCTTGTACGGCACGAGCCGCGAGACGAGGAGAAAGTACCGCTCATGCTCGTGCGCGGGTTGAAAGCGCGTGGTATCAACTGGTGGCGGAATGACGACGGACTCGCGTCGGTAGTATTTGGCGATGCGCGCGCCAACCGCTGGTGAATTCGCGATGAAGTAATCCACGCGCGCCGCGCTGGCATAGTCCCACAGGCGCAGTCGCGAGACGAGCGGGCGCAGCAGCAGGCGCGCCGTGGGGCTAAGGCGCTCGCGCTCGATATAGTCCTCATAGTTCCAGGCCCAGCGCATGGGTGTGTGGCAGTAGCAGATGTGGAGCGCGTCTGGGCGGGTGAGCACGCCTTTGGCAAAGGCGCTGCTGTCGCTGAGCACGAGATCAAACGCGCGGAGATCGAGGTGGTCAAAGGCGTAAGGGTAGAGTGGTAGCAGCCAGCGATGATGGCGCCGCGCGCCCGGCAACCGCCGCATGAAACTGGTGTGGATCTCCATCTCGCGGAACCGGGGATCCACCGCCCCTGGCTCATAGAGCGACGTATAGATAGGCGCCTCAGGGAAGAGGTCGTGGAACGCGAGCAGTACGCGCTCGGCGCCTCCCATCTGGGTCAGGTAGTCATGGACGAGTGCTATACGCATGCCATCGCTCCTCCGCACGCCCCTTTACGCAGGCCCGCAATCTGAAGGTCCTCAGTACGCTCCGCGGGTCGCGAGCACCGCTGGGAGCGTCTGGAGTAGGATCTGGAGGTCCAGCCCGAGGCTCCAGTGCTCGATATAATAGAGATCCATCAGCACCATCTCGTTGAAATCCAGGTCGCTGCGTCCCCGCACTTGCCAGAGGCCGGTGATGCCTGGCCGCACCTCCAGTCGCGTCTTCTCCCACTCTTCATACCGTTCGTACTCCCCCGGTAGTGGCGGGCGCGGCCCCACCAGGCTCATCTCGCCGCGCACGACATTCCAGAGCTGGGGGAGTTCATCTATGC
>JADMIN010000674.1 GCA_015478575.1 Ktedonobacterales bacterium
CCCGCGCATTGGGCGCCTGCACGAGCTTGCCTATGACCTCTGGTGGACCTGGAATGCCGATGCCCAGGCGCTCTACGCCGCCATTGACCCAGAGATCTGGGCGCGCGGCGAGCACAATGCCATCCGCGTCCTGATGGAGGCGAGCGCTACGCGCCTCGACGCTCTCGCCCAGGAAAGCGACTACCTGGCACGCTACGATGCCGTGCTCGCCGCTTTCGATGTCTATCTGCGCTCAGAGGCCACCTGGTTCAGCCGCGCGCACCCCGAAGCCGCCGGCAAGACCGTTGCCTATTTCTCCGCCGAGTTCGGCCTACACGAGTCACTGCCGATCTACTCTGGTGGCCTGGGCATCTTGGCTGGCGACCACTGCAAGGAGGCCAGCGATCTCGGCGTGCCGCTCGTTGGCGTCGGCTTTCTCTATCCCCAGGGCTACTTTCGCCAGCGCATCACCGCCAAAGGCGGCCAGGAGGCGCTCTATGAGAAGCTGCATTTCTCCGAGGTCGCCGCGCGCCCGGCGACCGATCCCGATGGGCACGAAGTGGTCATCGGCGTTGATCTGCCTGGGCGCACCGTCTACGCCAAGGTCTGGCGCATTCAGGTCGGGAGGGTGCCCCTGCTCCTGATGGATACCGACGTCGAGCCGAACGCGCCAGAGGACCGCACGCTCTCCGCTCGGCTCTATGGGGGTGACCACGAGATGCGCATCGCCCAGGAGATCATGTTGGGCATCGGGGGCGTGCGCGCGTTACGCGCGCTGCGCATTGACGCCAACGTCTGGCACATGAATGAGGGCCACTCCGCTTTCCTGGGGCTGGAGCGCAGCCGCGAGTTGGTGAGCGGGCTGGGCTGCGACTTCGAAGTCGCGCGACGCATCGCCGCCGCCAACGCCATCTTCACCACCCACACGCCCGTCGCCGCCGGCAACGATGTCTTCAACTTCGATCTGGTCGAGCGCTATTTCCATGCGTATTGGCCGCAACTCGGCCTCGACCGCGACCGCTTCTTTGACCTGGCGCGCCAGAGAACGAGCTGGGGCGATGGCTTCAGCATGACGGTGCTGGCGCTGCGGCTTTCCGCTCAGCACAACGGCGTCAGCCGTCTGCATGGCGACGTCTCACGCAAGATGTGGCACTTTCTCTGGCCCGATCTGGAAGAGAGCGAAGTCCCCATCACCTCCATCACCAATGGCGTGCATACCGCTACCTGGCTCGCCCCCAGCCTGAATCAGCTCTACTGCCGCTCCCTGGGTGCGGATTGGTACGCCCGCCTAGACGACCCCGACCTGTGGCGGCACGTCGCCGAGATTCCCGATGAGGCGCTCTGGTCGGCGCATCAGGCGCTCAAGGCCGACCTCATCACCTACGCCCGCGCGCGCCTGCGCCGCCAGCGCACCCGCCTGGGCGAGGGCACCGCGGCGGTAGAGGCCACCGACGGCGTACTCGATCCACGGGCACTGACCATCGGCTTTGGCCGCCGCTTCGCCACCTACAAGCGCGCGACGCTGCTCTTCCGCGATCCCCAGCGGCTGGCGCGGCTGCTGAGTACCTCTGAGCGCCCAGTGCAGATCATCTTCGCTGGCAAGGCGCATCCGAACGACCAGCCCGGCCAGGACTTCATCCGCCAAGTCTACGAGTACTCGCGCCAGCCCGAATTCGCCGGTCGCATCGTCTTCCTCGAAGACTACGATATGGATATGGCGCGCCATCTCGTCAGCGGCTGTGATGTCTGGCTCAACACTCCCATTCGCCCACACGAGGCCAGCGGCACCAGCGGCCAGAAGGCCAGCCTCAACGGCCTGCCCAACTGCAGCATCATTGATGGCTGGTGGGAGGAGGGCTACGATG
>JADMIN010000675.1 GCA_015478575.1 Ktedonobacterales bacterium
TTTAGTGGCAGTACCGACGCACTGATCAACCTGTATGCGCTGGGCGTCTTCGCCGCGTTCACCCTCTCGCAATCAGGGATGGTGCGGCGTTGGCTGCGCACCCGCGAGCATGGCTGGCGGCAGGGTTTGGCGATCAACGCTTTGGGCGCGGTGGCGACGGGCATCGTCACGCTGGTGATCGCGGTAGCCAAGTTTGGGCGGGGCGCATGGGTGGTCGTGCTCCTGATTCCAGCGCTCTATCTCCTCTTCCAGAGCATTCACCACCACTATGGGCGGGTGAATGCCATCGTCGAGCAGATGCCGGAGCGTGGGGTTGGCGGTCGCGAGCATGGTGGTCGGCGGCATCTGGTGGTCGTGCCGGTCTCTTCGCTGAATCGCCTGGCCCTGCGTGGGCTGCTTTATGCGCGGTCGCTCTCGCCCTATGTCGTGGCGGTGCATATCGCGGTGGACGTGGGGGATGCGGAGGACACCCAGGCGGCCTGGGAGGCGCTCATCGCCACAGGTCAACTGCGTGAAGGCCCAACCGCTGAGCTGGATGATCTCTTGCCTGACCTTGAGCGCGAGGAGGAGCACTTCCTCGGGCCGATCATGGGGCCAAAGCTCATCATCGTCGATTCGCCTTACCGCACGGTCACACGCCCCATCATCAACTTCGTTGACGCGCTGGGGCGCGGCTACGCCGATGATCTCATTACGGTGGTGTTGCCGGAGTTCGTGACCAACTACCCCTGGGAGTGGGTGCTGCATAATCAGACGGCGCTCCGGCTCAAGTTGGCGCTGCTGCGCCGCTCGCACATCGTCACGGCGAGTGTGCCCTACCGCTTCGCCCCGGCGAGATAGGGCGCCGGGCGGGAGTTTCCAGGCGACGCGACCGCCGCGAGGCGTGTCGCGGCGTCCCCGGAGCCGCCGCGTTCCATCATGGCGAAGGGGCATATTTTTTGAGGGCAATGACCCAATCGGCCAGGGCCATTGACGAGTGGATGACGATGCGCGTATGCTGTGTCCACGACCCTAGCAAACGCGCGAGCGGATACGTAACAGTTTGCGCGACGGGCCAGTAAGAGACAAGAGATGCCCACATGGCGGCTCTTCACATGGTGGCTCTTCACATAGTGGCTCTGTGCGGTGATGTGGCGGGTGGATAAAAGGAGTGCTCGGTGCCGCAATCAGTTTTGCCGTCCGCGCTTGCTCCCGGGACGGTCCTGGCCAAGCGCTTTCGCATCGAAGAGGTGATCGGCAGCGGGGGGTACGCCTGCGTCTATCGCGCCACCGATCTCAACCTCGGCTACGAGCGTGCCATCAAAGAGGTGGCCGACCCGGACGCCCACGTTCGGCGGCAGTTTCAGCTTGAGGCCGAGCTGCTCATCAACACCACCCACCCTAATGTGCCGCACGGCTATCACCTCATCGAAGATCGCGGGCGCATGTACTTTGTCATGGAGTTCATCCGCGGCAAGGATCTCGAAGAACTGCTCAATGAGAGCCTGACCCAGCGTGGCCGCCCCCTCGATGAGGGGCAGGTGTTGCCCTGGATGCTCGATATCTGCGACGCGCTTGGCGAGCTGCATACGCTGGCCGTGCCCATCATCCACCGCGACCTCAAGCCGGCGAACATCAAGATCACGCCCGAAGGGCGGCCCGTCCTGATTGACTTCGGCCTCGCCAAGCTGCAAAAGCGCGACGGACGCCCGACCCAGACCGCCGCGCAAGGCGTCTCCCCGGGCTTCGCGCCCCCCGAACAATATATGGCCAAGGGGCGCACCGACGCACGCACCGACATCTATGGACTCGGCGCCACGCTCTACGCCGCCGTCGAGGGCGTGCCGCCGTTCGGCCTCGAC
>JADMIN010000025.1 GCA_015478575.1 Ktedonobacterales bacterium
ATAAAGAACATCGAGAGGATCACGACCGGCAGCGAGAGCGCGATGCCGAGTAGCAAGGTATCACGGTGGCGCCGCAGTCCTTGTGCGCGCCGTTGCGCCTCGGCATCTTCGGGTGACTCACCCGCCGCCGCCGCGTCCGTCGCGGTCCGCGTTGGGGCCGCCAACTCGGCGGCGCCGTAGCCCGCCCGCTCGACCGCGCCGATCAGGTTGGGAAGACTGGCCTCGGCGGGCGCGTAGGTCACGGTGGCGCGTTCGGTCGCCAGATTTACGTTGGCGGCGTCCACGCCGGGGACGCGGCTGAGCGCTCGTTCGACACGGCGCGCGCAGGAGGCGCAGGTCATGCCGGTGATCGTCAACTCAGTGGTCCGCTCGCGCGCGGGTGTGTCCGCGCTGGGCGTCGCGGGCACCGGGCGCGTCTCGACCGGCGCGGCGCCATAGCCCACCGCGCGCACTTTCGCCACCAAGTCGCCCACACCCGCCCGCGCGGGATCATACGCCACGGTGGCGCGCTCGGTCGCCAGGTTCACCGCGGCCTCGGTCACACCCGGCACCTTGCGCAGCCCGCGCTCGATGCGCAGCGCGCAGGAGGCGCAGGTCATGCCTTCGACCGTCAGCGTCGCCGTGGCACAGGCCGCTGGCTCCGCCACGCCGCTGGTGTCATCCACGGCCCCTGGGGCTGGCTGGAGGCGGTCCGATATCTCCGTCATCTCATTCTCCTCTCCTGGGCATGCGCGGGGCATGCGCCAGGTTCTGGCCGCTGCCTTAGCGGTTGCCCGCTAGATTGTAGAGCTGCACGAGTTCCTCGATCACCGCGTCCTCGCGCCCACCTTTGATGCCTTCGGGCACGCAGGTATGGAGGTGGTTCTCGACGAGCAGGGCCTCAAACTTCTCAATAGCCTTACGGACCGCGTAGGTCTGGCGCAGGATCTCTACGCAGTACTTGTCTTCTTCGACCATCTTGCGGATGCCACCGAGGTGGCCCTCGATGTAGCTCAGGCGCTTGAGCATATCTTGTCTGTCGGCACGCATGGAAGCCTCACTTTCACCCACACCCCCTGGGAGGGGGTACACCAAGAGCATAGCACAGGCGTCAAGAGTGGCGCCAGAGCCATCGCCAGAGCCATCGCCAGAGCCATCGCCAGAGCCATCGCCAGAGCCATCGCCAGAGCCATCGTCGCCAGCCGGGTGCCGCCCAAGTCCATCAGAAATCTGATGGCTGCTTCGCGCACGCGCGTGCTATACTATCGGCGTTGTGTGCGGCTGCCCGATCTCGTGGCGCGCACGCATCTCAGTGGGTCACGGCGCGAGCGCGCCCTGATCGCCGGTGGGGCGGGCATACGCACGTCACCACACGGACAATCGCCGCCATGTGGGCGGCGTTCCCCTCCCTTGCACTCGCTGGAGGTACGAGCCAATGTTGCTTTCCTGGATACACACCGCACGCGGCATCATAACCGTCGGCTGACGGCGGATGAGAGGCGCATCCGCCTGATGTCGAGCTTGCCCACCGTGGCTGCGTCGCAGGATTCTGTTCTTTCCTGCTTTCGCCTCACGACCGCGCGTATGACACGCGGTGGGCGCCTTCATCATGCCCGTGCCATGCCCGTGCAGTGTTTCCAGGAGGACGATACATGGCTACCGATGGTACGCCGGAGCTTGCCGCGAAGCGATGCGGCGAGGCGGTCGCGCGCCTGCGCACCCAGCGCCGCTGGTCGCGCGCGCAATTGGTGATCCGGCTCTACAGCGAACTCTCCCCCGACGATCCGAGCTACGAGAGCATCAGCGAAACCTGGCTCGCGCGCCTCGAAAATGGGCGCATGGTCAAAGTGCCGCGGCCCACCGTCGAGGCGCTCTGTCGTGCCCTGCGCTGCACTCCTCAGGAGCGCGCCCGCGTCCTGCTCTACGCGGATCGCAATGTCCTGGTCGAGTCTGATGCCGAGCCGACACCAGAGGCTGAGGCGCTCACGTATGTGATGGATCGCCTCTACGCGGAGGCGCGTGATCTCCTGGCATCCCTCCTTGGTTCGTGTCAGTCGGTGGCACTGGACGAACTCGAGATGCTGGAAGCCACCGCCGCCGCGCTCGACGCCGTGATTGCGCGCCACCGCCGCCGCGAGGCCCTCTGTGGGCACCCGCGCCAGCCACTGGCCGCGGCGGCAGGGCTGCGCGTCGCTGAGTAACGCGCCGCACACGGCATGGCCACGAGCGTGTGGCCATGCCCGCCCTCTCCTAGCGACGCTTCCAGCACGATACAAGGAGCCACGTACCATGATGCAGCTTCCCGAAGGCTACCAGGCCCGCGCCGCGCGCTTGGATGACCTAGAGGCCATCGCGACTGTTGTTGCCACCTGCCAGATTGCTGAGTATGGCGAGCCGGATACGCCGCTGGAAGAGATCCGCATGGAGTGGCAGGTGCCGGGATTCGATCCAGCCACCGACGCCTGGGTGGTGGTGGCGCCGGGTGGCCGCGTGGTCGCCGTGGCGGATGCCTGGGCGGAACACGGCGTCCAGATCTTTCTTTCGACGCGGGTCGTGCCTGATGCATGTGGCAAGGGCATTGGTAGCTATCTGCTGACGCGGACAGAAGCGCGAGCACATGCCATGGCCGCCACCGCGCCTGATGGTGCCCGCGTCACCCTCAACACGTCCGTCACCGCCGTCAACGAGGCTGGCCATCGCCTGCTCGCGGGGCGGGGCTACACCCTTGTGCGTCACTACTGGACGATGCGCGTGGATCTGGAGGCGCCGCCCTCAGCGCCGCGATGGCCCGAGGACATCACACTGCGCCCATTCGTGGCTGAGCGCGACGCGCCCGCCGTCTTCGCGGCGATAAACGAGGCCTTCGCTGATCACTGGGGCCACCTGCCGATGGAATATAGTATTTGGGAACACTTCGCCCTCCACGGACCCATGTTCGATGCTGGATTATTCCTTGTCGCCTATCAGGGCGATGAGATGGCGGGTGTCGCCATTTGCGGCCAGCGCATGGGTCTCGGTTGGGTCCATCAATTGGGGGTGCGCCGTCCGTGGCGCAAGCGTGGGTTGGGACGTGCCTTGCTGCTCCACGCTTTTGGCGAGTGCTATCGCCGCAGCTGGCACAGCGTGTGCCTGGGAGTGGATGCGCGGAACCTGACGGGTGCGCTGCGTCTCTATGAGCAAGCCGGTATGCGCCCCGTGCGGCAGTTCGATCGCTTCCAGAAGGAACTGCGCGCTGGCAATGAACTGGCGACTCAGACGCTCGACAGGTGACCTCTACGGCTGCCAGTGAAGCGTCGCGGTTGCCGGTGAGCGTCTTGCCTACCGGTCAGTCGCGCGAGGCGGGACTCAGGTTCGTCAAGATGCTGGTGATGGTGTCCTCCACGGCGCTCGGCGCGATGCGCAGTTGGGTGGCGGCGACTTCCTTGGAGAGGCCCCGATTGATGAGCACGACGATCTCACGCTCGCGTTGGGTGAGATGGCGCGCGAACGGAAGAGGCATCGGCAGACCGGTCGTGGAGGGGGTCGTATCGTCCGCGAGTGTGGTATCGCTCGCAGCCAGGGTGACCGCCAGCACGTGATCCCAGGGTAGGGAGTGCCCGGCGGCGCTTGCCTCTTCGAAAGCGCCATCGTCGCCAAGCGTCTCACGCACCGCCGCGACCACCGCCTCATACAGCGCCTGATCGCTACTCGGCACGCGCATACCGATGGACTCGCGTAAGGCTTCATCAACACCAAGGAGCCAGGCAGCGCGCTGGGGTTGACCCATAGCCTGCGCATTGACTACCAGACCTTCCAGACAGGCGGCAATGCCTGTCTTCGCGCCGAGTTTCCACCGCAGGGCCAAGCTGCGCAGATACCGACCTTCCGCCAGTGTGTAGCAGCCTTGCTTGTAGGCGACATTGGCGAGATTGATCAGTGAGAAGGCCATACCGCCGAGATCACCGATCTCCTGACGCAGCCTGAGGCTCTGGTTCAGCAACACCTCGGCGCAGGTATAGTCCTCCTGATAATAGGCCACCGTGCCAAGGTTCTTTTTGGCGTCGGCGATGCCACGGAGATCGTTGCGCGCCTCGCACAGGGCCAGGCTCTCCTCCAGGAGTGCCGTCGCGTGCTCCAGATCGGCCTGATAATAGGCCACCATGCCCGCTATGCTGAGGGATTCGGCGATTCCCACGGGGTCCTTCAAGCCCCGGCGCAGGCTCACACTCTCCTCCAAGTAGGTCATTGCCGTGTGGCTGTCACCCTGCTCTGCCGCCAGCATGCCCGCGCCACAGAGCGCCTTCGCGCGTGCGCCGCGTATCGCGAGCGTATGCTCGCCCTCGTGGACGTCCAGCGTGCGGGCGCGTTCGAGCCAGTGGCGCCCTTGACTGAGGTAGGCGCGTATCCACCAGTAACGCCAGAGGGCGCCACAGAGGCGCAACCCCAGCTCTGTCCGCTGGTTATCGAGTGCCCATGTCAGGGCGGCGCGTAGGTTACTGTGATGGGTGTCCAAGCGCCGCAACCACACCTGTTGGTGCGGACCCGTCAGCCGCGGCTCGACATACTCAGCAAGCGCGAGATACCACTCCGCGTGCCGTTGACGGATGGCGCTGGCATCGAGCGAGTGGGAGAGCCGCTCCGCGGCGTACTGCCGCGTCGTCTCCAGCAGGCGGTAGCGCATCCGTTTGCCCTGGGGTTCGGCCACGACCAGCGACTTCTCCACTAGCTGACCCAGGAGATCAAGGATCATGCGGCGCTCGACGACCCCACCGGCGCATATCGCCTCCGCGGCTTTCAACGACCATGTGCCCGTGAAGACCGCGAGTCGGCGGAGGAGCTCTTTCTCCGGTGAGCTGAGCAGTGAGAAGCTCCAGTCGAGCGTCGCGCGCAACGTCTTCTGTCGGACGGGCGCTGTGCTGTCGCCTGAGACCAAGAGCGTGAGCGCGTCGTCCAGTCGCGCGGCGAGCCGTTCGAGTGAGAGCACAGGGAGACATGCCGCGGCCAACTCAATCGCTAAGGGGAGGCCCTCCAGGTGGGAGCAGATGTGCGCCACGAGAGGCGCGGTCTCAGCCGTCAGCGCGAACGCTTGATTTCGCTGGCGCGCGCGATGGACAAACACTTGCACGGCGCTGTAGCGCTCGACATGCTCTAAGGGCGGCAGGGGATGAGGAGCGGGAACTCGTAGAGGGGGGACGGGCCACACATACTCCTCTCGCGCGCCAAGCGGTTGCCGACTCGTGGTGAGGATAGAAAGCTGTGGACATGCCCCTAGGAGCTTTTCGGCCACCTGCGCCGGTGTATTCCCAAGATGCTCACAGTTATCGAGGACCAGCAGGCCGCGGCGCGTGCGCAAGGCACGGATGAGCGGCTCGAACAGCGATTCGCCAGATGCCTCCCTGATACCGATCTCATCCGCCACCGCCTGCGCCACAAGCCGCGGATCCTCGATACACTCCAGCGGCACGATCCACACATTCCCATAGGTCGGGCGCAGGGCATCGGCAAGGTGAGTGGCGAGCTGTGTCTTGCCGCAGCCACCGGGGCCGTGCAGCGTGACCAGGCGATGGACAAGGAGCAGGGATTTTACCTGCTTCATCTCCTGCTCTCGCCCGACGAAGTTGGAGAGCAAGCATGATGAGATAAAAGAGCGGCCTGGCGGGCCTTCGTTGGCGATGTCCGTCTCTACGGTCCGCTGGGGGAGGGTGTCATACTCGGCTTCGAGCCTGGGGTCGCGTGCGAGCACGGCGCGGTAGAGCTGCTGGGCCTGTGTGCTCGGCTCAATGCCACGCTCCCGCTGAAGCGCCTCGCGGAGCCGCTCATACTGCCCCAGCGCCTGATTCCAGAGGCCAACGCGGACGTAGAGACGCATCAAGCTCAGGTGCGCCTCTTCGTGGATGGCGTCACGCCGCAGCACATGGTCGAGGTAGTCCATGGCCAGCATCAGTTGGCCACATTGCGCGGCGGCGCGCGCCGCCTCGATGAGCAATGTCTGGTAGTAGTGACGCATGCGCTCACGCCGACTTACCATCCATTCGGGTGAGCGCTCTTCGACCGGCATATCGCCCGTGTAGAGCGCCAGCGCGGCTGCGTAGTCCGCGGGCGCCTGGGTAGAGTGCGCGACGGCATACGCCTGCTCAAACGCCTCTCCATCCACCCGGAGGGTGGCTGGGCGCAGCTCGACCATGCGCTGATGTACGACGAGGTAGGCGGAGTCCGCGGCGCGAGCCAGCGAAGGCTCCAGCATGCGCCGGAGCTTGTGGATCGTCACATAGAGTGACTCTATCGCTTGCTTGTGATCCTTCATGGGCCAGAGCAGCCCCGCCACCACATCCAGGGTGAGACGGTGGTGAGGCGCCAGCGCCAGTATGAGGAGTAACGTCTGCGCTTTCTTGGGTGGGTGCGGGCTTTGGTAGATGGTCCGCGTGCCCAACGTGATGTGGACCTCGCCAAGACAGTGGATGTGGAGGTGCGGGGCCGCGTCTCGCGCTGCGCTGTCGGCCATGAGTGATCTCCTCTTGAAGCGGCGAGTTTGGCGGCCTTATAGATCCGCGGCATGGGGCACTCCAGAGCATTCGTGGCGCACCGAAGGTGGCGCGAATAGCTCCCGATCGGAATGCGTCAGCTTGCTCTATTGGCGCTGTGGATCATTGATTGCTACATAGAAACGGAACGAGAGCGCGCACTCAAGAGTAGTGTAAGCGGCCCCCCAAAACGATGTCAATACGGAGATTTGGAAGCCTCGTCTCGGCCTGGCATGCGTAGGTGGCCCTTGCGCGAGCAATGCCCACTTGATGGGGCGTGGCGGGGAGATGAGGTGGGGTTGCTGTTCTATTGTCACGATGATCCCGCGTGTATGAGGTTGCTTCTTTAGAGAGGGCCGCGGTATTATCGCGCTCGTGTATAGGTCATCGGCCCCATCAGGCGCACCTGACCTTTGAGTTCCATCATGACCAGCGTACCCGATACCTCGGCCACCGGAAGGCCGCTCGCGCGGCACAACTCGTCAATGTGCCGCGGCTCACCCGTCGCGCCTAGCGCCGCGAGCAACCGTGCTTCGGTATCATTTTCTGGCAGGAGCTCGCGCAACTCCATCTGCTGCGGTGCCAGATGCAGGTTCAGCCCTTCCAGCACATCGCGCACATCCATCACCAGCCTGGCGCCATCCTGAATCAGGCGATTGGCACCCGCGCTCACCCGGTTATAGATGTTGCCTGGCACGGCAAACACATCGCGCCCTTGCTCAGCGGCGAAGCGCGTAGTGATGAGGGCGCCGCTATCGTCGGGCGCCTCCGTCACGAGCACACCGAGCGCCAGCCCGCTGATGAGCCGGTTGCGCGCGGGGAAGTTGCCGGCCTCTGGTTGGGTGCCAGGGGCGAACTCCGTCACGATGGCGCCTTGCTCCAGCATACGCCCGGCCAGCTTGGCGTTCTCTGGCGGATAGACCAGGTCAGGACCGCAGCCGAGCACGCCGATGGTGCGCCCGCCAGCGTCGAGTGTGGCGGTATGCGCGACCGTATCAATGCCGCGCGCCAACCCACTGACGATGGTGATGCGCTGCTCGGCCAGTTCACGCGCGAGGCGCTCGGTCACCTGGCGGCCATAGGCGCTCGCCCGGCGTGTGCCGACGATAGCCACCGCCCAGTCATCATCGGGCGCCAGCGCGCCGCGGACGTAGAGCACGGGCGGGGGCAACGCGATCTCACGCAGCAAGCGTGGGTAGCTCGCATCGCGCAGGCAGACGACCCCCACACGCAACCGCATCAGCCGCTCGACCTCGGCCTCTGGCACGATACGGCGGCGTTGCTGCTCCAGCGCCGCCGCCGTGCGCGCATCCAGCCCCGCGGCTTGCCAAGCGCGCACATCTCCCGCCCAGGCAGCCTCCGCACTGCCGAAGGCCTCTAGCAGCAGGCGAAAGCGTGCTGGCCCGATGCCCTTCGCGCGGTTGAAGGCCAGCCAGTAGGCCAGTTCAGGATCATCCAGGCCACTCGTGGGAGTGGGTGCCTCCTCCGGCGCGGTGTAGGCCACCGCGCGCGGGATGCTCCAGCCATCGGCGGGGGCCTCGGCAATCGTCGCCGCGCCGTTCTCCGCGCTCATGGGCCGCGGTTCCCCCGTGTCCAACTCGTCCTGTGCTTCCCGCTCCTCCCACGGGTCGCCTGTGGGCATCCCTCTCATCCTTTCCGGTCCGGCAGTCTCGTGGCGGATCGCTCGTGGCGGATCGCTCGTGGCGGATCGCGTCTGGCCTCCAGACGTGGCACAGGGCGCGACATTAGGCGCGGCCCATCTCCCATGTCTCCAGCGATGGGCGCTCGACGCCGATGGTGGTGGAGTTGCCGTGCGCGGGATACACGCTGGTGGTATTGGGCAAGGTGAAGAGTTCTTGGCGCAGGCTGCGCATCATCAGCGCGAAGTTGCCCAGCGGCGGGGTGGTCTCTCCCGGTGCGCCCGCGTGCAGGACATCCCCACTGAAGAGATTGCCATCGCCGAAAAGACAGACGCTTCCCGGTGTATGGCCAGGCGTGTGGAAGACGTGCAGTTCGGCGGCATCAAAGGCGATACGTTGGTTGTGCGAGAGGGCGAAGTTGGGTGTGAGCGGCAGCATCTCCGCATCCTCGAGGTGAATGCCTACGGGCACGCCGAGCGTATCCCGCAGTCGTCCTAGCGCTTCCCAGCGGTCCGGGTGGCCATGGGTGAGCAGGATCATGCGCACACGTGCCCGGAGCCGCTGGATCTCCCGGAGGATCGCCGCCGCGTCGCCCGCCGCGTCAATCAGCACCGCGCTGCGCGTCTGGGGACAGACGAGCAGGTAATTATGGCTCTCGTCTGGTCCGCCGGGCACGACGTGTCGCTCGAACATGCCGCGGCTGCTCGTCTGCGCCCGCTCTCCGCGCGAATATCGCCGAAATAGCATACTGCTTCTCCTTGGCGCGGATGCGCGCCCCGCCACACTCTCTGGTGCCGCTTGCCATTGTGGCACTCTGTGGCTCTTTTCGCAAGCGGCAGATTCAGGTGCGCGAATGCCCGTGAACGGCAGGGAAACGGGAGCAATCGTGGCACGAAAATTGGGAAAGCACGAGACATCTCATCAGCGTGAACGTGACAGACTTGGGCGTGAGCGCGGGCGGCAACGGAGAGTAGCACGGATCCGCCTATGACGAAGAGGAGAGAGAGCATGACCACATCATCACAGCACAGGCGGCAGGCAGCGAGCCGCGCTGGTGGTCGGCAAGCGACAACCACGCGCGAGGGCGAGGCACCATCCGGGCTAAAGGGTTGGCTTCGGCCCCGCCTGAAGACACTGGGCAGCTTCTGGACCAAAATCAACAACGACTGGATTATGAATCTCTCGGGTTTGCTGGCCTACAACTTCCTGATGTCCATCTTCCCTATCCTGCTGGTGCTGCTGGCCCTGGCGGGATTCGTCCTCAACGCCATCTCGCCCGGCAGCATGCTTCAGCTAGAGCGGCACATCGGCACCGCCCTGCCTGGTGGTGCGGCGCTCTTTCAGGCCAAGACGCTCGCCAAGCTAGGCCAGAGTGCTGGGCTGGTCTTCCTCATCGGCCTGGTCACCTCGATCATTACCGGCTCGCGGCTCTTCATCACGCTCGAAAACTGCTTCGGCGTCATCTTCCGGCTGCGCGGTCGGGACGTGCTGCACCAGAACATGATGGCTATTGGTATGCTGTTTATCTACGTCGTACTGGTGCCGATTGTCTTCCTGGCCTCGCTGCTGACGACCGCCATCGCACAACTGGTCTTTCCTGGCGGGAGTGCGGGCTTCGGGGGGTTCCTCATCCAGTTGGCTGGTATTGGCACTGGCTTCCTCGTCGCGGTTCTGCTCTTCGGTGTGATCTACGTCGTCGTGCCCAACCGGCCGGTGGAATGGCGCGAGGTGTGGCGCGGTACCCTCGCCGCCGCGGCGCTGTTCGTCGTCTATGAGATCCTCTTTCCGATCTACGAGTCCTTCTTCCTGAAGCCGGGCAACTATGGCTCGCTCGCCGGCTTCGCCATCGTGATTCTGGTGTTCTTCTTCTACCTCGCGTTCATCCTGCTGCTGGGCGCGGAGATCAACTCGTGGGCCGCTGGCCAGCGCCAGACCGCGGGTGACATCACCGCGCTGATTCACGAGGTGCAGGCGCACAACACGACGCGCGGTGTCGCTGGGCCGACGGCCGGTACCCCGCGGGAGGATATGCAAAGCCACAAGGGTGAAGAAGCGATGAGCACCCCGGCGAAAGCGGTTCAGCACGAACGCGAGGATCACCACACGCACGCGGAGCCGCCAAAGTATGCTGAGGCGGGACCAGGCTCCGGTCCAGAGGCTGCCGCGCCCCAGACGCCCCAGATGGATGAACGCACCCACGAGGCCGAGCGCGAGATCGAGCGCCATCATCATGGCGACCAGGACCATCATCATGGCGACCAGGAGGCTGAGGTGCGTGGCGCGGCCCCGACTCAGCCGGAGGCCTCACAGGAAGCTGGGGAGCCGCGCCATCCCATCAGCCGCCCCTAGCGAAGCGTAGGGGCGGACGTCCGCATGCCACGCGGCGCGAGCTGGCTGCCAGGCCAGCTCATATGCCTGTAAAGGTCGGTCGGCGGTAGACCGGTCGCGGGCCGGTGTAGTCAGAGGTGGCGTGCTCGGCGGTAATGGTGGTCTTGATGTTGCCCCGCACGTTAAACTCCGCCACGACCCGCATCCATCGCGGCGCGAGGAGGCGCGAGAGGTCATCGAGGATCCCGTTGGCGGCCGCCTCGTGGCTGAGCGCGCGGTCACGATACCCATTGATGTAGAGCTTGAGGCTGCGTAGCTCGACGACCTGGCCCTCAGGCACATAATCAATAACGATGGTCGCGAAATCCGGATAGCCGGAGCGCGGGCACAGGCAGGTAAACTCCGGTATCTCGAAGTGGATGAGATAATCGCGCGCGGGATGGGGATTGGGCCAGGGTTCGAGCTGATTGCGCGCAATCTCCTCTTGCCCGTAGCGCCGCGATTGACTGGTGTTTGGCTCGTCGCTCATGGGTCGTGCGCTCCTCCTCGTCGGAACTCGTCTGTCGCTCTACCAGAGCATTGTATCGCGAGCATTGTATCGCGTCGTGGCCTGTTCTCGCGTCGCTCCAATGGCCCGCTACAATAGATGGTGGGTGGCACCATTCCGCCGTGCCGGGCGCGTCGGGAAACTCGTGCGGGATGCGCACGCGGCGGGCGCTTTTTCAGATGTGGCGAAGGGCGAGTGGGAAAGGGTGACACGTGCGAGCGCATATGCCCATTGCGGAGCGCGGGAGTGCGCGGAAGGCCGCGAGCGTGCCATCGGGGGCCGCCTTCTGGCCCCTCGCGCCCCTCGATCTGGCCTTCCTCGGTGCCCTGGCACTCCAGGTTGCGTGTAGCCTCCTCGCCGCCGTGCTCGCCGCAGGCTGGATCACAGCGGCCAGCACAGATCTCGTCGTTGGCGGTTACCTGCTGGCGCTGGCGACGCGGCACCGCTGGCGCCCGCTGGTGGGACGGTTGCTCTTGTTGGGGTTGGTCGCGGGCCTATTGGAACTCGCGACTGATGCGGCGGGGGAGGGCTTCGCGCACTCGCTGGTCTACCCACAAGGGGAGCCATCGCTGTGGGCCTCGCCGTTCTACATGCCGCTCTCGTGGATGATCGTGCTGGCGCAGCTCGGCTATCTGGCTTGGCGGCTGCGGAGCGGCGCTCCGCGCGTCCCCGTCGTGGTGGCCGTCGCCGTGACGGGCCTGTGGAGCGCGTTCACAATTCCCTTCTATGAGGAGATGGCCTCCTACGCACGCTGGTGGCGCTACACCACCGCTCCGCGCATCGGCCACACACCGCTCTACGTGGTGCTCTTTGAGGGCCTGATTGGCGCGGCGATCCCACTGCTCGTCTGGCAGCTGCCTGAACGATCACGCTTCAGCGTCGTGGCGCGCGGCGTGGTACTCAGCGCGTGGATTCCTTGTGCGGCGCTGCTCGCATGGCTCGCGCTGGGGCGCTCGTGATCCGCCACCGGGTGGCGGAGAGGGCGGCGGCAGCGGTCCCGCCAAGTTGTGCAAGCGTGATCGTGTGGGCTAGAATGCCCCTATGAGTACCGCCGCCACCATTCTGCACATCCAGGGGCGCGAGCCAGGTGCCGTCGAGCGCGCGCTGGAGGCCATCTTCGCGCGCGAGGAGCGGTCCCGTGTCCTGCGTCTCGAAGGCACATTCTCCGCCATTCTCACGCGCGTGGGCGATCCTGACCTCCCTGCCGCGTATCGTTATCTCATCTGCCGCCCACATGCCGCGTCCGCTTGGACGCCGCTGCTCGAGTTGGGGAATCGCGCCGAGGGGCTAGATGTGGAACTCTCGCGG
>JADMIN010000676.1 GCA_015478575.1 Ktedonobacterales bacterium
CGTCAGCACCTGCGCGATGCGGTCGGGATCCGCCAGCATAGGCGCCTGGCCACCGTCCTCAGGGTCGAGGGTGATCGTGCGCGCGGGCCACGCCTGGCGCAGCTCCTCCACCGTCTCGCGCGTGATGGCGCCCAGGTCCGCGGCGGTGGGCCTGATCTCCAGCTTGTCGGCTTGGGCGCGCGCGGCATCCAGCATATCATCCACCAGCCGGATCAGCCGATCCACCTGGCGCAGCGTCCGCTCCAGCGTCTCGATCCGCGCCGCGTCGCCAGCGCTGGCCGTCGCGGTGGCGAGCTTGCGCTGCTGACGCAGCAACTGCTGAAGGTTGAGGCGCGCGGTCGTCAGAGGGGACTTCAACTCGTGGTTGGCGATGCCGACAAATTCGTCTACCCGCTCCTTGGCGCTACGCATCGCCAGCTCGTTGGCACGGGCCACCTCGCGCTCACCTTGCAGGCGCTCGCGCTCGATCGCCAGCGCGGTCAGCTTGGCCACCCCCCCCGCTAGCTCCAGTTCATCGGGTGTGTACTCATGCTCGTCGCCGCCATAATCCAACACCAACAGGCCCACCAACTGCTCGCGCACCCGCAGCGGCGCCACGAGAACGACATTCGCGTTATAGGGGTTGGGCAGGTCACGATAGGGCGGCTGGCGCATATCGAAGAGTTCGATATGGCCAGCGCGCAGCCGCGCCACGGCCTCTTGATCGGGTGAGGCGCTCAACGGCGCCTGCTGCTCTCGCTGCTCCTCCCACCACTGGGCCTCCGCCTCTGGCGAGAGACCGGCGACAGCCAACGGATGCAGCACCTCGGTGACGGGATCGAACGTGCTGAGCGTGACCCGCTTGCAGTCGAGGACGCTGACAGTGAGATCGAGCAGACGCCGCGCCACCGCCCGCGTGGCGGTCGTCTCTTCGCTGAGCGCGGGAGTCGGTAACACCAGCGTCTCGGCCATCCGCAACAGCGCACCGAGCGCGAGCGTGGCACGATGTTCTTCAGCGTGGCGCGCGGTGACATCGCGATAGACACAGACCGCGCCAATGATCTCCCCCGCCGCGGCGCGCAGGGGCGCGCCGCTGAGAGTGAGGAGGCGCGTGCCGCCATCCGGGGTGCGCAGCCGCAACTCGACGATCTCAGCGCCGCCCAGCGTCTCACCACGCAGCAGCCGTGCCAGTGGCGATGGCAGCGCCTCATCCGCGAACGGCACGCCCCGCGCATCACACAGACCGAGCCGCACGGCCCGCTCCTTGGGAGCGAGCGCGGTATACTCCGGCCCACCCAACGGCGCGAGCACGGCGCGCAGGGCGGCGTTCATGCGGACGAGATGGCCGCACGTATCATAGACGGCGATGGGATCAGCCACCGCCTCGAAGATGGCCTCCAGTTCGTGGGCGCGAGTGATGCCCTCGGCCTCCGCCTGTTTGCGCTCGGTAATATCGGTGCAACAGCCGACCCACTCGCGCACGTCGCCGTTGGGTTCGAACACCGGCACGCCGCGCAGCAGGAAGCTACGGTACACGCCATCGTAGCGCCGGATGCGACACTCGGCCTCATAGCTCGCATGCGTGGCCATCGCGCGCGTCCAGACCTGTGTCAGGTGCGGCTGGTCGTCGGGGTGGATGGCCTCGCGCCAGCCCCAGTGCCGCTCGGTAGCGATGTTTTGGCCGATGTTTTGGCCGATATAGGCGCTCCACGCGGCATTGTTGCCCCGGATGAGTCCATCCGGCCCCGCGGTCCAGACGAGCTGGCCAGTGGCCAGCACGAGCGCGCGGAAACGGTCATCGTGGTCACGGTCATCGTGGTCACGGTCATCGTGGTCACGGTCATCGTGGTCACGGTCATCG
>JADMIN010000677.1 GCA_015478575.1 Ktedonobacterales bacterium
GGTTGAAGTAGAGCGATACCAGGGACGGTTCTTGCTCGTCGTGAGCGGAAGGCATGACCGCTTCGGCGTCGCCATTCATGCTGATGCCGGAATTACCCTTCACGGTCGCAGCGCGGGCGCGGAAGGCGAATGCAGTCGTGAGAACGAGCGTCGCGAACAAGGCCGCCGCGTTGCCAATGTGCAGCGAGACCAGCCAGCCGGGCAGGAGGTTGACGACCTGCACAATACCGATGGCGATTTGCAGCAACACCAGCCCGCATGCCAGCCCGGTCAGCCGTGCGAAAAGCGGGAATGCCGCCCGATTGCGCCGCGCGCGAAGAGAGAGCGCGATGAGGATGAGCGCGAGCGCGTAGGCGAAGAGCCGGTGCGCCATCTGCACGCCGGTCGCGAAGAGCGTGCCATCGAGGGGCACGAGCCGCCCATTGCACAACGGCCACGTCGTGCAGGCCGCCCCCGCGTTCTGGCTCGTCGTGTACGCGCCGCTCAGGAGCACGCCATACGCAAAGATCGTTGCGCCGAGGGCGAGCATCGGGAAGCGGTCGAAGCCGACGAGCCGCACGCCCCGTGTTGGCAGCGGGCGGGGGAAGGCATGAACGGTAAGCACGCCGAACGTCGCGAGCAGGAGCATCGAGGTCGCGAGATGCGCCATGACGAGGCCGGATTTCAAGTTGAACCAGACGACGATCGCGCCGAGCAGCGCCTGAACGATGAACAGCCCAACGGCAAGCAATGCCGGGCCGAAGAGCCAGCCATTGCGCCGCTCCCGACGCCAAACAACGACGAGCAACGTCACGACAAGCACGCTAATCAGCCCGGCGATCAGGCGATGGATGTATTCGATCAGCACGGGTTGCTCCCAGAGGGGATAGACCTTGCCGTTGCACAAGGGCCAGTTGTCCGCGCAGCCAAGGCCGCTCTTGCTGAGACGGACGACGCCGCCCCAGAAGATTTCCGCCCAGGCGGTGCCGAGCGTGGCGGCGGCAAGCAGTGGCAGCGAAATGGCGAACCGGCGCGGGCGCGTCGCGGCATCACGGTGCGCGCGGGAGGTCAGCATGCTCATGCGCACGCCCTCCCTATGCGGCCACGCAACCACCGGGTGCGGCGATCGGCGCGCACCGGCGTGTGGCGAATGTTCATGGCGTCCCTCCGTGACCAGCAAATCGCGTGGCTGGCGTGCGTTGATCGGCGGTGACCAACAAATCCGCAACTGTGACAGGTGCGGATGCGACCGGCATGCACCGTTGCGTGCCATCGCAAGAAAAAGTGTGCTCCTATCGCCATGCGCTGTCAACCCAGGGGAGGGTTCGCGGTGCGGGGTTCGGAGTCGGGGGAAGGCTCCTGTCTCTCAGAACCCCGCACCGCGAACTCCGAACCGCGACCCTCTTGCTCGTTAAACCAATCGAAGAAGAGTTTGCTCATGATGGCGAGGTAGACGAAGTTCCCCGGCATCCACATGATTGCGCCGCCCGCCTGCTGGTCCACAAGCGGGGAGAGCGTGCCGAGATACAGCGCGCCCGCGTAGACGCCGTAAAAGGCGTGCGGCGCAAAGACGAGCACCGCGCCAAGGACGACATTTGGCTGGCAACTCACGGCGAGATAGCCAACTTGATTCGCGCGGGAAAGGCGCGGTAACGCCGGCGACGGGCTGAAGATTGGCCACCAGAAAAGGAGCGCGGTGGAGAGGAAACTGAGATGCTCCAGCGCGTGAATCCGCGCATCCAGCACTGCGGCATTATAGAGGGGCGGGATGTGCCAGATCAAAAACGCGCCCGTTGAGAGGAGCCATGCCACACCGGGATTGACCAGCACGCGCAGCACCGCGAGGAGCGCGGGCTTCCTG
>JADMIN010000678.1 GCA_015478575.1 Ktedonobacterales bacterium
GCAAGGAGCGCACGGTCCGGTAACACCCCAGCGCCGCCAGACCGACCGCGAGCAGTGCCCCCGCCACGAGCGCCCCGCCCGCCGCGACACTTGACTGCCAGAGCGGCGGGTGCTGCTGCGTCCCTCCCTGAAGCATGAGGATACCAGGCACCAGTCCCACCGCCGCTCCCACGCTCAGCAGGTAGACGAAGATAAGCAAGCGCATGCCGCGCCAATGCGGTGGATACCGCCGCAGCTTCACGAGCAGGGTGACGGTCAATAGGCTCACCACGAGACCGAAGAGCACAAAGGCGATGCCATCAAGCAGTGCCCCCATACCACACTCCTCCACTTCTCTCACCATGCGGCGCGGCTAATCACATGGGGGCTTGCCCTCCTCATGGACGCTGGCAACGCAGGGCCTTTAGGAACCGCACGAAGGACAAGAACACCAGTGGGAAGATCAGCAGCCCTGTCCAGCCCTCGAATGCAGGCAGGAGCAGCAAGCCCACGCCCCCGAGGACGAGCGCCGCCCCTTCCGCTAGGTCTTTCCAGGCATCGCGCGACCAGATGGAGATGGAGGCGGGAGCGCTGCCCTCCCGCCGCCTGCGCCCCTGTACCCAGGCGTCGTGGATGATCAGGGCCATGCCCAGCAGTCCACTCACTATCGCAGCGATGCCCAAGATGTGGTATATGGCTTCCTGCGGCATATGTACTTTCCCTCCTCATGACGCTGCGCGGCACGGCGCGGCACAGCGTTTGGCCCTGTGCTCTCCGCGTGCGCCCACGGTTCGCTCAGGGACGATGGTCACAGGCTGGATGGTGGCCGGAACGCCATCTCACCCCAGGCCAGGGGACGAGCGGACATCGGGACTGGACCAGTCCCGATGTCCGCCACCACGACCGCGCCACCCTACGACCGGCGGCAGCCAGCCCTCTCAGGAGAACGCCGACCACCAGCGCACCAAGCAGCCGCTCTCCAGTAGCCTACCGCGATGGGGTCTTATCCGGATACAGCGCCTGATACTCCGCATTTAGCGTCAGGGTGGCCGGTAGGCCGAAAGCCGCGAGGTTCAGGGTTAGACCTATCGCACCTGCGATGGCCGCCGCGATATCGCCCACGGGATCCTCTGGTCCACCTCCTAACGTGTCAACAACTACGGCGGCCTCAGCGGCTACCACCAGGCTGGCCGCAAAGATAGCGACGCTGGCCAGAGCCACCCAGGCCCCGAAGGCGACGCGGCTCCGCCACCAGCTATCGCTCCACAGATTGGCTTGTGCCCAGAAGAGGAGGAAAAGTGTACCTGCCTCTGCCTCGATTGCTATAAACAATACCTTCAATGACGTTAGGACTGGAGCGGTAAGATCGGCAGCCGTACTCACGAACCACCCGATGACAGGCGTCTCGGCGCTCACACCGGCGCTCGCGGCGATGCTTGCGGCGATGCTCGCGGCTACCTTCCTAATTTTGCTCCCAGTTGCAAGGCCTATTATCAATGCAGTCATGCGGTCAGCGAAGCCACTAGCGATGCCCTTCGCGTCCGCGATCTGCTCGCAGGTGGGTTGGCCCTTCACCTCAGTACAACTACCGCCCCCGCTGGCGTCGCTACTGCTGAACCTCGAGGCCAGCGCGGCGGTCGTGCGCGGCGACGTCTTGACGACGGGCTTCGGTAGCGTCACGGTCGGCGGCGTGCCCCCACAGTTGGACGTACAGGGCGGCGGCGGCGGTGGCATCATGGGCTTCGTCGTGGACGTGCCCCCACCCCCATCCATTCCCATAGCCCGCTGCCCGCTGGGGTCCGCGAGCGTCTCCGGGTTGCCCCCCACGTAGGCGTAGCGGTTGAGGCCGCCCGCCGCGTC
>JADMIN010000679.1 GCA_015478575.1 Ktedonobacterales bacterium
GCGCGCGGGGCGGGGGCGGGGCTGCCCACCGACGTGGCGGCGCTGGAGGCCGCGGAGTGCCGGTCTCCGCCGCGCCGGTACGCGGCGCGCGCATGTGCGGGGTGATGGTGAGGAGATCGGTTCCGCGTTGGTCTGCCCACGTGCATGCCTGCTCTCTTACCTGCTCGTCCGCGCGCTCACCCACCCATCCAGGCGCGTCCAGGCGCGCATCCGCCCACATGCGCACGGCGGGCGAGCCGCGCACGACGCGCGCGTTCGCTCGCACGGCCATACTGTCGCAGGTAGGAGGCGAGGGGCGGATGGGCAATGGGGCAGCGGACGCACCGGGTAGCCTTCCCGTTTGGAGGTGGGACAACCACCCTGGACGCGATCTCGAAATCAAATATAGGTAGGTCGCTATGAAAGTGTAGCGAGAGTGGCGGCGCTACCCGCGCGCGGGCGCCAGGCGCGTGATGGCGCGCCGTGAGTACGTCAGAGGAGGACATGTCCCAGCCGGTCATGGGTACTATTGCCCATGGTGCGCGGCGCCCGGCGCATTACACTGCCAGTGGAGCATACGCCTCGACGGAGAGGGTCTGGCACCAGGTGTCACGTTCTGCCGGCGCGCGGCAGGAGCGACGCGTGCTGGCCCGTGCGGGGGGAGGTGAGGTCCACCACTTGTTCTGGCTCGCGGCGAGAGTGCATGTCGCGCTGCCCATCGCGTAGCGCGCCGCCGTCGCCGTCGCGAATGGTCGCTTCGCCACATCGCGCCTGGCGTCGTTCGGGGGGAGCGCGCCGCGTGGTCGTGGCGGGATTGTCGTCACAGTGCGTGAGTCGCCCGAGACGAGGGAAAGAGGTTCGCACATGAGACGAGGAGTCAGACGCGTGTTCGCCCGACTGGTGATCCCAGCGCTCGCCGGTCTCTTCGCCGTGGCGGGGTGGGGCGGCGCGCCGCTGGTGGCGCAGGCCCACGCCGCGACACAGTACAACCTGACGATCGTCGCGCGGAACAACGCCAGTGGCACGCGCTTCTCGTTCAGCATGCCCAACGCGGTGCATGCGGGCCGCGTCGAGGTGAAGCTCGTCAACGCCGGGACCGTGGATCACGAGGCCCAGCTCTTCCGCCTGAAGCCGGGGGTCTCCGAGAGCGACTTCCTCGAAGAGCTGCGTCAGGTGTTCGCGACGACCAATCCGGCGGTAGTGGCGCAAAAGATGCGCAATCTCCTGACCCACGCCTCCGGGGCCGGCGGGTCGGCCGCCATTCCAGCGGGCGCGTCGCAGGAGGTCATCGAGAACCTGATGCCCGGGCGCTACGTCGCCGCCTGCCTGGAGACCACACCACAGGGCGTGCCACATTTCGAGCTGGGCATGCGCGCGATGTTCACCGTCTTCGGTGAGGACGAGTTTACGGCTCCGGCATCCCGGGGGACGATCGTCGAAACTGACTACAGCATTCAGATGCCGGCCGCCATCCGCGAGAGCCAGCCGCTGACGCTGCGCGTGTCGGTCGCGGACCAGACGCACGAGGTGCAAATCATGTCGGTGCCGACGGGCACAACGCGGCAGCAGCTCCTCAATTGCTTCCAGGGCAAGGCGTGTACGCTCGCTGGCCCTCCCATGAACGTCGGCGGCGCGGCCGGACTCGCGCCGGGACGCAGCCAGTGGGTGGAGCTGCGCCTCAAGCCGGGCACGTACGCGGCAGTGTGCTTCATACCGGACGTTCGCCGCGGCCTGCCGCATGCGCTGCTGGGCATGGTGACGGTCTTCGTCGTCGAGAAGTAGGTCGCGGCGCACGCGACCCGCTCGTGGTCGCCGCTCGCGTAGGCCCGCCGGCCAGGCACCGGCGGGCCTGTGTATCGG
>JADMIN010000680.1 GCA_015478575.1 Ktedonobacterales bacterium
GCACCTGCGCGGCAGAGGTGCGGAGTGGCGAGGTGCGGAGTGGCGAGGTGCGGAGCCAGACGGCTCGCCGTTACTCGTTTCTCCGGCCCTCGTTAGCAGAGCATGGTATAATATGCTCTCCCCAACTGGGGTGAGATATGGTGGCCAGTGCCATGTATGGGTGGTTGGCAACCGCGCGTCGCGCTCTATGAGGCGTCAGATGCGGAGCGGGCCTGGGGGGTGGGGATGCGGATGGGGCGCGATCTTCCGGGAGACGAGGCGATACCCGTATCGTGGCCTCGCCATTCCAACATAACGCTTCACACACCAAGGATGCCGCGCGGCGGATGCCGCGCGGGGGTGTGGGGCAAGATGAGGTAAAGGATGGACATCAACCAGCAAGGATTCGATCACATCAGTGATAGTGCGCTCAAGCACGTCGTGACCCCGCGTTTCGGCGGCAGCTTGAAATACTATCGCGAGAGTTATTTCGCGCGCAGCACGGGCAGACCCCAGGGGGCCCCTGGCCCGCGGATGTACCTGAGCGCGCTTGCGCTCATTGAGTGCTTGAAAGATAACGGCTACTCGCTTTCATCGGGGGCGTATTCTGGCATCGAAACCGGCGATAGCATCCCCAAGGATGTGCCAGGCTTTCTGGAGGCGGTCGCTCGGTGTCTCGCGCTCAACGAGCAAGAGGTCTTATACCTGCGTCAGGATTTGGCCTTCGATCTGGTGGAGAGCCGGGTAGGGCGCCGCGCGGCAAAAATGGTGGTGCAGCGGGAGGCCACCGTCGGACGCGAGCTGCGCACGTGGCGCAGCTACCACGGCCTCACTGAGCCGCGGCTGGCGGCGTGCCTGATGGAGCATGGCTTCCGCGAGAGCGCTTCCATGCGAGCGGAAGAACTCGCGCAGCGCCTCAGCGCCATCGAGCGCGAGGAAGAGTGGCCCTTCACCGAGAAGCTCCGGGCCTCCTTCGTTGAGGCCTGCGCGGAATGCCTGGGCGCCACCGCGGCCGACGATATCGCCGCGGCGCTGGGGCGAGCGCGGTAAGCCGCTCGCTAGGGCGTTGGCGCCACATCGCATCGGCATGGCGGGCAAGCCGAGCGAGCGCTCCCCTCCCCCACATCCCACCCGTCACGCCACCCATCACACGACTCGCGCGGTGCGCCAGTAGATGGAAGTTGTGACTGCACTTGTTTCCCCTTGCCATCCTCTGTATAATGGCACCATTGTGCAATGGTGCCATACGACCATTGTGCCACTTTCTGGCACGCCGCATTTCCAGCGGGCGAGCGGAATGGGATGGAGTGGGCGTGCCTGGGGGCGCCCGCGCTCGGCACAGCCAGCAAGATGAGTGATGAGGAGCACATGGCAGACCACCAGCCCCCGCGGACGGGCCGGCGTTTAGCCGTGTCCTTCGCACGTGCCGGAAGCGCGCCGGCCTGAGCGTGGAGCGGTTGGCCGCGTGCTTGAGGGAGGATCCAGCATTCATCGGGGTATTGGCGGTAGATCAGGCGACATTGATCAACATCATCCGCGCGGTCGAAGCGGGTGATCTCAGCGCCTTGGAGCAAAGCGCGTGGTCCGCATTCGTTGAGGCGTGCGTGGATCACTGCCTGACTGATGCCACGTGTCAGCAAGATCTCGTCGTTGCTATAGCGATTGAGGTGGTGCCGGAAATTTCTCCAGCCGATGGCCTCTTCGTGCCCCTAAAGGACGGCTATCCGGAGGATGATGAAGAGTAGTGCGTTTACCAGGCGTTCCAGCGTGTTGACCCCCCGGCACGGGGTTCCGTTGAGCCAGGAGAGGACATGATCTATGCGCACGACCAGACAACGAAAGACTACCTCAGAACATGA
>JADMIN010000026.1 GCA_015478575.1 Ktedonobacterales bacterium
CAGGAGAGGAGCGAAACACATGACCGCACGCTACGCCGTGGGCATTGACATCGGCGGCACCAAGATCTTCGCGGGCGTCATCAACCTGGAGACCGGCGAAGTGCTGGGCACGGCACGCAAGCGCACCCACCCAGAGCGCGGCGCCGACTTCTTCACCGAGCGGCTCCTCAAGGTGGCGGAGGGCGCCATCGAAGCCGCCAAACTGCCAGCCAAGGCGGAGATCAGCGCCATCGGCGCGGGCATCGCGGGGCAAGTGGATCGCGTGGCGGGCGTGCTCCTTACCGGGCCGAATCTCGGTCGTGGGCTGGATAACCTGCCGGTACGCGACCTGCTGAGCAAGCGCTTCAAAGTGCCGGTAACGCTGGGCAACGACGTAGAGGTGGCGACGCTCGGCGAGCAATACTTCGGCGCGGGCCGCGGCGGCGATGACTTCGTCTGCGTCTTCGTCGGCACGGGCATCGGCTCCGGTATCGTCTATCAGGGGGCGACGCGGCGCGGCGCGACGGGCACCGCGGGTGAGATCGGCCACACCGTGGTGCAGTATGGCGGGCGGCTCTGTGGCTGCGGCGGGCGCGGCCATCTGGAGGCCTACGCCTCGCGCACGGCGATCACGCGCGTGCTGCTGGCGGAGCTGCGTCGTGGGCGGGTCACCATGTTGGCTGATGAGGTCAGCGCCGATGATCTGGTGATCCGCTCCAAGACCATCGCCCGTTGCGTGGAGGCTGGCGACGCACTGGTCCTAGAGACGCTCGCGGAGGCGGCTGATTATCTCGGCGCGGGCCTCGGCTCGCTCGCCACGTTCTATAATCCACGGCGCATCATCCTCGGCGGCGGGCTGGTCGAGGCGGTGGCGTACTTCTTCGAACGCGCCAGCCTGCGTGCCCATGAGGTCGCGCTGCCCGTGCCGGGGCGCGCGCTCGATATCGTCCGCACCGCGCTGGGCGACAACTCAGGCATTGTCGGCGCGGCGTGGATGGCGGATAGTGCCCTGGCCACGCCAGCGTGAAGCGCGGCGGGGGAGTGAAGGGTGGATCGTCCTCTCCCTCCCCCCGCTCCCCTATCCTCGCTCCGCCACAGGAGTGGGGGACGTGGTGCTAGGGGGAGACGCCGTTGTCGCCGCCGCATGTGGCACCACGTCCAGGTTCGTGATCAGGCGCGCGCCACGTTGATAGCTCAGATACGCCCACGCCCATTGCAGCATCACCAGCAGGCGATTGCGGAAGCCGATCAGATAGAAGATGTGGACGACCATCCACGTCAGCCACCCCAGCAGGCCGCGGAGGCGCAGCCCGTGAATATCGGCGATGGCGTAGGAGCGCCCCACCGTCGCCAGCGTCCCCTTGTCAACATAGCGAAAGGGCAGTTCTCGCTCGTCACCGCGCACCCGCGCCGCGAGCACATGCGCGACATGCCGCCCCTGCTGCATCGCCACCGGCGCGACGCCCGGCAGCGGCTTGCCATCGCCGCCGTTGACGCTGGCCGTGTCGCCAAGGACGAAGATCTCTGGGTGGCCAGGCACAGAGCAATCCGGCTGGACGAGCACCCGCCCAACCCGGTCCGTCTCCGCGCCGATCCACTGCCCCGCCGCCGAGGCGCGTACGCCCGCCGCCCAGATCACCGTGCGCGCCGCCACGCGCTCCCCGCCCATCGTCACGCTCTCGCCCGTCACGTCCTCCACGGCGCATCCCACACGCACCTCGACGCCCAGCCGCCGCAGCTTCGCCGTCGCTGCCTCCGCCAGCGACGGCGGGAAGGCCGGCAGTAGGCGTGGCCCTGCCTCCACCAGAAGGATGCGGGCGCTAGCGGGATTGATGTGGCGGAAGTCGCGCGTCAGGGCATGGCGCGCGACCTCGGCGATGGCGCCCGCTAGCTCCACGCCAGTTGGCCCACCACCCACCACGACGAAGGTCAGCAGCGCCCGCGTCCACGCCGGATGCTCCCGCGCCTCCGCCTCCGCCGCCTCGAAAGCCAGCAGGATCTTACGGCGCTGCGCCGTGGCATCCTCGATGGATTTCAGCCCCGGCGCGAACGGCTGCCAGGCGTCGTGGCCGAAGTAGCTCTGGCCCGCGCCCGTGGCGAGGATGAGATAATCATACGTGAGCGTGCGGTCGTGCGCGCCAGCTCGGTCGCGCACGAGGACGCGCCGCCGCGTGGTCTCCACCCTCGTCACCTCACCCAGTAGGACATCAGCGTTGCGCTGGCGGCGCAGCACATGACGGATCGGCGCGCTGATATCCGCGGGGGAAAGCTCCGCCGTGGCGACCTGATAGAGCAGCGGCTGAAAGAGGTGATGGTTATTGCGATCAATCACCGTGACCGCCACCGGCGCATGCGCGAGCGCTCGCGCGGCCCGCAGCCCCCCAAAGCCCGCGCCAACGATGACCACGCGCGGCAATGACGCGCTCGTATGAGCGTTCGTATGAGCGTCCATCTGTTCGCTCCTTTCTCCTTCACCTTCTATCGTACCGCCGAAACGCCGCATGCGCATGCGCGCCGACGGCGCCTCGCTGGTGAGCGCGCGGGCGTCCCTCCAGCGCACGGAGCATCACGCCCCCTGATCGTCCTTGACCCGCTCGAAAGGCGTACGGCAGGCGCGGCAGTAGTAGTGCTCGGTCATGAGGTGAGAACCAAAGAGCGCCATCGGCTCGACGTCGGGCGAGCGGCAGAAGGGGCAGGCGACGGCGACCGGCCGAGAGGCGGGCGTGGGCTGATCAGCATGGGGCGTGGGCTGGCGTGGGTCAGGGCCGGTATCCATCAGCCGATCTCCCCCCATCTGGCGCGAGCGGCGAGCCGTTCATCCGCTCTCGCTCCGCCTGTACCAAAAGCCGCGGCCCCCGGCGCTTTCGGCGCCAGCGCGCTGCCGACGCTCCACACCGGCCAGCGCGCGTGCGCGTCAGGCCCCGTGGGCTGGCGCTGGCTCAGCGGCCGGTTTGCTCGTCCGCACGCGATAGGTCGCGGCGTCCCAGCGCCCCCAGGGCAGCGGCTCGGTCAACTCCCAGCCATCGTTGCCCGCGCGGCGCAGGGGCAGCGCCAGCCCCGCCGCCTCGA
This sequence comes from Ktedonobacterales bacterium, assembly GCA_015478575.1. Lineage (GTDB taxonomy): Bacteria > Chloroflexota > Ktedonobacteria > Ktedonobacterales > JADMIN01 > JADMIN01. Next base: position 3,049 of record JADMIN010000026.1, read on the forward strand.
TGGTCGGGCCGATGACCGCGAGGAAGCGCGCCCGTAGCGCATCCGGCGGGGCATCGAGCACCCCCGCCCGCGCCAGCGGATCCTCTCCTCCCTCCGGCCCAAACCAGCAGAGCGTCTGCGCCCAATCGGCCAGCAGCGCCTCCCGCAGGGCCGCGCGCACGACCTCGCCCTCGCGCGCGGGCGAGACCGCGCGTGTCAACCGCCGCACCCACCCAATCCCGTGCAGAGTGTGCAGCCGCTCTTCCTCCAAGACCTTGCGGCTGCGCCCGGCCAGTGGCTCGTAGCTCGCGTCGCGCGCCGCCTCAAAGATCACCGTCATCGCCGGATCAATCAGCACGTTGGCCGCGACAAACTCCAGCCAGCTAGCAAACGGTCGTTCCAGCGCCGCGAGGGTCAGAAAGTCAGTGCGAGTCTCCGGGTCAATCTCCGGCCCCGCCTCAGCATCGAGCGTGCGCAGCAGGGGATAGAGCGCGCGGGCATGTCCCAGTTCGTCCTGGGCCATCGCCGCCGCCGCCACACTGGATTCCAGGGTTGGCGCGCTGCTACACCACTCGGCATAGCGCCGCCCCAGCGCGTATTTATTGTCGGCCAAGCGTGCCAGCAGGCCAAAGAGCGCCTCGCCGCCAGGTACATGCGTGTCCACTGCTCGCTCCTCTGCCTGGCCCGTCCGTCCCCCTCTCCCCTCCTCGCGAGGCGGGGGCGTGGTCACGATTCGATCACCGTCACCAGGGCATCACGCGGAATGACCGCCATCTCGATCCAGGCGAACTCGTCATAGATGCTGCGGGCGTAGACGCGCGCCAGCTCGCCATCATCCGCCTCGACGGTGCCAATCTGGCGCAGTGACTCCTCATATTCGCGGCGCGCCAGCACCAGCCAGACACGGTCCGGCTGGATGTGCGCATGCGTCGGCGTGCCCTCGGCCACCGCGGCGGCACCCCGTTTGCCGCCCGGCTTGCCGCGCGCGCTGGGCCGACGTTTGCGTGGCTCTGGGGCGTCCTCCAGCACGTCGGCTTCGCTCAGATAGCTCATAGCGCCACCCCTGAGAGCAGCAGGGCATCGCGCGCCTCCGCGGTCAGCCGCGCCTTCGACCAGATCGGATCCCAGACCACCTCGATGCGCACCTCACCCACGCCAGCCATCGCCAGCAGCCGCGCGCGGATATCCTCCTCGATCATCTCGGTGGCCGGACAGCCCATCGCCGTGTAGGTCAGCCGCACCAGCGCCGCCGCGCCCACCTGCTCCACCGCCACGATCATGCCCATATCCACCAGTGAGATGCCCATCTCTGGATCGGGCACCTCGCGCAGGGCATCCCACAGCGCGCCACGCGGATACTCCGCGCCGAGCGGACCTCCCGCACCCGCGTTGGCGCGCCCAGAGGGAGGAAGCGCGCTCATCACGCGACCTCCTCGCCCATCAGGCGCGCCAGACCCTTGTTGCCGCGCTGCACCACCTCCACAAACTCGCTGTTCTTGGGGCCGCGTCGGCGCCAGCGCACCATCACCTCATCCCACTCGATGGCGCCCTCCTCCAGCAGCCAGCGCTTGTGCCGCTCGTCGAAGGTCGCCGGAAAGGCGCAATCCACCACCCACTGCTTGCCCGCCTCATCGAAGTGCGCTGGCACCCTAAAGCCCAGGCCCGTGACGAAAGGCACAGCGGTGCTCATCCACTGCTGGCGGAGTTGGTCGTTGCTCTTGCCTTTGAAGCCAAAGTTGAGTTGCTCGGCGTGCGTCTTGAGATGATCCGGCAGGCCAAACCACTCCACCGTCAGCAAGAACATCCAGTCAATGGCCTGTTGCAGCCGCTCATGCTCAGCGGGATCCGGCGCCAGCTTGCGCATCCACTGCTCGCCATGACGCAGATGGAACGTCTCTTCCTTGTCCACCTTGGTCAGCGCGCGCTTCCAGGGCCCAAAGGTAGTGCTGTTGTAGACATCACTGAGGAGGATATAGCCCGCGCGGTCATAGAAGGCGTTGGCGACGATCAGCTCGTACCAACTCTCCAGCGGCACATCGAAGGCGTAGGGATACTTCCAGCGCACAGGGTCACGCCGATAGACCAGCTCCTCAGTATCCACCCCCAGATCGCGCAGCAGGCGATAGGCAATGTGCGCGTGGCCCAGCTCATCCTGAATGATCGCGATGGCCGAGCCGAAGGTGTTGATATTGGGGCAGAAGCGCGCGGCATGCATATACGCCGGCGCGCTGATAAGCTCGGTATCGGCGGAGACCGTCAGGATGCGCTTCATCCCCTCCAAGTACGCCGGACTCATATGCTCGACGCCCTCGATCAGCCGGTGCTCGGAGATCCGTTCCAGAACGGCGGCATCGCTTTGTGTGGCCAGCATGGCGCGTCTCTCTCCACTCTTCCAGATCGTGGCGCGGGCGCGCGCTGGCACCGGCACCGGCTTCCGCGGCTGCCCTACTCCATTGAATAGCGGCTCTTTTCGAATATAGGCATCTTATGGTGGAAGGGGTCTGATGTCAAGCGGAGACCGCCTCCTAACATTCGTTCACACCCCCTCGCTCAGCGCGTCCGCTGGCGATGAGCGCTCGCACGTCACTGGCGCGCGACACGCATCGCCGCGCTACACACCCCGCTTGGTGCTTGGCGGCTCGGCAGCGGCGGCTCGCGGCGGCATGAACGGCGGGCGCGGACGCCGCGGCTCGCGGACACCCCCCCAATCGCTGCCCCACTGGCCACCGCGCGCTCGCCACGACCACCGCCCGCAACGCCCGCGCCAGGCCGCGATGGCGTCGGGCGCGATGCTGAGGCAGGCGAAGAGCGCGACCGTGAGCAGGGCGAAGAGCAGCACAAGCGTCACCCCTTCGCCTGCCCGCCAGAGAGCAAACGTCATCATCGCGCTCAGGACCAGCGCGATGATCCAACGCACCGGCATCTTTCGCTGAAGAGTACGCATTCTACCGCTCCATGGACAAGAGACGATCGCCGTAGGAGACGAAGCCGCCTCGGCCAGGGCAAATCCCCACCCCTTTTACGTCCGCGATCACTTCAACTATACGCACACGCCGCCCCTCGCCGTTTAGGAGGTGTGGCGCCCTCCTAGGGCGTGCTACAATGCTCGCGCGAACCGCCCACGCGCGACGCCGCGCACGGGCTGGCCGCCATGATGGCGAACAAGGAGGAGCGAGCTATGGCAAAGCGGCGGTCGCTGACCCCAGATGACTACTGGCGCATGCACTTCATCACCGACCTGCGGCTCTCCCCACACGGCACCTACCTGGCCTATGTCGTCGAGAGCAGCGAGCGCGAGGTGAACGAGCGCCGCTCGGCGATCTGGCTGATGGATACCGCCAGCGGCGTCGCCATCCAGTTCACCTCCGGCCGCGCGCGCGATTTCTCGCCGCGCTGGTCGCCCGATGGCGCCCGGCTCGCCTTCCTCAGCACACGCGAAGGCCAAGAGCCGCAGGTCTGGGTGATGGCGGTGGATGGTGGCGAGGCCCGGCAACTCACCCACATGCGCCGTGGGGCGAGCGACCCTTTCTGGTCCTCGGATGGCACCTGGCTCGGCTTCACCAGCGAGGTCCGCCCCGGCGAGGCGCCCACCGAGGCACCGCCGAAGGATGCCGCCGCCCGCGCGCGCCAGGAGCGCGAGGAGGCCGAGCGCCCGCGCATCTTTACCCGCCTCGTCTATCGCTGGGATGGCAAAGGCTACTTCGAGGGCCGCACGCACCTCTTCCGCGCCGCGCTGGCCGACGGCGCCGTCGAGCCGCTGACCGATGGCGACTATGACGATGGCGAGGGCACGTGTTCGCCGGATGGGCGCTGGCTGGCCTTCATCAGCGACCGCGGCGCGCGGCGCGATGCGAACATGGCCACCGATCTCTGGCTGCTGGATCTCACGACCCGCGCGACGCGCCGACTCACCAGCGAGCAGTGCGTCGTCATGGGACCAGCCTGGTCCCCCGATGGCAGCCGCCTCGCCTTTTTGGCCACGCGCGAGGTCGGTGAGCACTCCGCCTACCACACCACGCTGATGCTGGCCGATCCCGCGAGCGGTGCGCTCACGGATCTGCTGGCCGGCTGGGACCGCGGCGCCGAGGTGCGGATTGGCGGCGACATCCCCCAGCCGCCGCTCTCCGCGCCGGTCTGGTCCGCGGATGGCACCCGCCTCCGTTGCCTGGCGCAGCGCGGCGGTGGCGTGGAGGTGCTGCGCGTGCCCGTCAATGGCGGCCCCGCGCGTGTCGCCGTCGCCGTCGCGGCGGAGCGCGCCACCATCCAGCGCATCGCGCTCGCCCCCGATGGCGCGCGTCTCTTCGCCCTGCGCAACGACACCACGCGCACGTGGGATATCTGGGACTACCCTTCAGCGAAGAAGCATGCCCCCAGGCGCCTCACCGAGATGAACCGCGCGCTGCTAGAGAAGGCGCACGTGACCGCGCCGGAACGCTTCACCTGTGCCTCATGCGATGGCACAGAGATCGAAGCATGGCTCTATCGCCCCGTCAGCCGTCACGAGCGGGCGCCACTGGTCCTGAGCGTGCATGGCGGGCCACATAGCGCGTATGGCTTCTCGTTCTCGCTGCTCACGCAGATGCTCGTTGGGCGCGGCTACGCCGTCTTACAGGCCAATCCGCGCGGCAGCGCTGGCTACGGCGAGGCCTTCCTCCAAGCGTGCGACCACGACTGGGGCGGCGGCGATTACCTCGACCTGATGGCCGCGCTGGAGGCCGCGCTGGCCCGTGGTGGGCTGGATGCCGAACGCCTGGCGGTGATGGGCGTGAGCTATGGCGGCTATATGACCAACTGGATCGTGACCCAGACCGATCGCTTCCGCGCCGCCGTCAGCATCTATGGCATCGCCAATCTCTGGAGCATGTTCGGCACCGCCGATATGGATCCCGTCTGGGCGGGGGGCGATTACGGCTGGCCGTGGGAGCGTGAAGCCTTCTATCGCGAGCGCTCGCCGCTCACCCACGCCGCCCGCGTCACCACCCCACTGCGCATCATCGGCGCCGAGCAAGACTTCCGCTGCCCCATCTCGCAGAGTGAGGAATGGTTCACCTGGCTCAAGCTGCGCGGCCACGCGGCGGTGGACCTCGTGCGACTGCCACGCGCCAGCCATATGACCTATGCCAGTCCCGGCCAGCGGGTGCGCCGTATGCAACTTGTGCTCGAATGGATCGCGCGCTACTGCCCGGCGGAGTAGCGCGCTGGTGAGAGGCACGGCGGCCAGGCAGGCAGGCCTACCGGGGGTGCCCCGGCTCATCCTACTAATCCCGGCGTGAAGGTCTGAATCGTGCGGGTGTTGACGGCCATGAGCACAGCATCAAAGAAGCCAATCGATGCGGGCAAGTGGAGAAACGCCGAGGTGATCTGGCGCACCTTTGGGATGCACTATGACCCGGATCATGTCAGCCGCCTGCTGCGCCAAGCGGGCTGGAGCATGCGGCGACCGATCCGGCAGGCCACCCAACGGGATGAGAAGGCCATCCAGCGCTGGTACGAGGAGCGCTGGCCCGCCCTCGAAAGAAGCGACCGAGGATGGTCGTCTGGGTATCGCCACACTGCGGTTACGAGCTGTAGACGATGGGGTCGGGATTTCCGTACGCGCGTGCTCGCCACCGCCCTGCCAGCCACGCGAGGAGCGCCCCGACGCAGCCACCGACAAGCCCGGTGATCCACCCGACATAGATGAGGCTGTAGAAGGGGAAGAAGATCGCCCCGTACATCACCACGAAAGGGATGGGGAACTGGCGCTGCCACTCGAGCCCGATGAAGACCGTGGGATCCGCGGTCAGCGCATTGATGAGGAGCGCGAAGAACCACATGAGGGGATGGGCGAGCGCGCTGCAGAGTACCCCGAACAGGGCGCCACCCCCAACGGAGAGCGGGCGCGAGGCATCGGCGAGGACTCGCCGATCGAGCAGCCCGACCAAGACACACGCACCGACTACCCCGAGGTAGAGATCGCGTAGATCGGACCCCGAGGCTTTGAATCCAATCGCACTGAGAAACGCCAGGGACAGGTAGGCCGCGGCAAGTCCTGCCACGACGGATGCCACCTCAACGCCGACCAGAGAGCCAACGGGAACAGGAATCCGTCGCATGCCTGCGTGACGCACACTCGGTGCTGTCACAACCGTGCTCCGTCCGCCGAAAGCGCCGGTGGAAGCGGCCAGCCGCCCACCCCATCGCATGTCCTCTCGCCCTATGTGATCCTACCGCGACGCCACGTGTTGGGCAAGTGCCCGACTTCGGGCCAAGGGCACTCGCGCCCCCCTATATCATTGCCAGCTCGCCCGCCAGCGATATGTGTACAGCCGCCCCTATGTTTGTGCGGTGAGGTCAGACGAGCCGATTGGTGCGCAACGCCGGTGCTATCCAAACATAGCCTGGGCCGCGGATGCTCTGCCCACTGCGGCTGCTCGGTTTAGACGATGACATCGAGATCAGTAAGCCGCTACGTCCGCGCACCCCATGAGGGCCGGGGGCCTGCCCATCCTCTACGTTAGCTGGGCGGCGTGGCGATGGTCTCGTAGGCCTCACCCAGCCGGTCGGCGACGATGCCGAAGGCATCTATCGCGGCCATCGGCATATTCAGCCGCTCGGCCCCTTCACGCAGCATCTGCGCATACTGCCGCATGGGCGGCAGCGCCATCGCCGCCATGCGCAGCAGCTCGGTCGCCTGGTCACGATTGGCGCGCACCCATTCGGGATCGGACGCGCGCGGCGGCGATGCGGGCAGCACATCCCCGGCGTCGCCGAGCGAGCGGGGGCGCCCAAAGAACTGCGCCAGCACATCATCCAACTCACCACGCGCCACGGCGAGCAAGCTAATCACCTCCGCGAGGACGCCCGCCTCACGCATCACGCGGCCCAGCATCCACCATTCTTGGGCCGAGAGGGTGTGCTCGACATCCAGAATACGCTGGAGCAGCGTGCTAGCGCGCCCGGCCAGTGCCTCCGCCGCGCCGGCGCTCTGTGTGCGCGCCTGCGCGTGCCCCTGGCCCATCGGTGGACGGGATGGCTGCATCGCGTTCGCTCCTCTCCCTGCCGTGCGTCATACCGGGCGTGCTCTTTCCCCGTTCCCACTGTAGCGGGCGCGGGGCGCTCTGTCAAGCGTCACCCCTGGCCAGCGCATCCTAGCTAGCGCACCGAGGGGCTGATGCCCTGGCGTTCCCTCTATCTCCTCGTCATGTCCTTATCGCCTATGGAGCAGCGTGTCGTGGGGGCCGAGGTGGCCGTAAGCCGAATTCTGTTCCCACGGCGCCTCACGGCACCGCGGACGGCAATCATCTCTCTAGGACGACGGTTGCCCGCCGCCTCAAGCAGCCAACCCGGAGGTCAACAGGCGAGCCACCCGCGGGCGCCCAGGCAAGCCTGACCGCCACTCCTCCTATCTGGCCTTGCTCCAGATGGGGTTTACCTCAGCCGACCGGTCACCCGGCCGCTGGTGAGCTCTTACCTCGCCATTTCACCCTTACCGGGCGAGCGCCATGCCCTCACCCGGCGGTATGTTTCTGTGGCACTATCCTTGGGGTCGCCCCCACTGGCCGTTAACCAGCATCCCGCTCGGTGGAGTTCGGACTTTCCTCGGCCACCGACACGATGCGATGGCCGCGATTGCCTGTCCACCTCGATCCCCACTACCCGCCGCGCACAGTATACCATACATCCGACAGGATACCGCTCGTTCACTGAGTCGCGCTATGCTATAATCCGAGATGCCCTGGGGATGCAGCACTCGCGCCTGTCCCCGAAGCAGCTGTTTTGCGACCAGACCCTACAGGTGAATAGGCATCCACCACGGAGGAACTATGCCGTACGACATTACCCTCATTCCCGGCGACGGCACCGGCCCAGAGATCACCGAGGCGACCAGGCGCGTGCTCGAAGCCACCGGCGTCGAATTCCACTGGTATCTCCACCAGGCCGGCCTCTCGGTCCTCGATCAATACCAGACCGTGCTGCCCGAGGCCGTCATTCAATCCATCCGCGAGACCAAGGTCGGGCTGAAAGGCCCCATCACCACCCCCGTAGGCAAAGGCTTCCGCAGCGCCAACGTCGCCCTGCGCAAGAGCCTCGACCTCTACGCCAACCTGCGCCCCGCCAAGACCTTCGCTGGCCTGCGCTCGCGCTACGAGCACGTGGATCTCATCATCGTGCGCGAGAATACCGAGGATCTCTACGCGGGTATCGAGTTCCAGCGCGGCTCGCCAGAAATGGATGAGTTGGTAGACTTCATTGGCCGCACCAACGGGCAGAAGCTCTCCAAGGACGCCGCCATCAGCATCAAATACATCTCCGTGGCCGCCAGTCGGCGCATCGTGAAGTTCGCCTTTGACTACGCGCGCGCCAACCACCGCCGCAAGGTCACCGCCGTCCACAAGGCAAACATCATGAAGTTCTCCGATGGCCTCTTCTTGCATGTCGCGCAGGAGGTCGCCAAGGAGTATTCCGACATCCAGTTCGAGGACCGCATTGTAGACAACATGTGCATGCAACTCGTGCAGAAGCCAGAGCAGTATGATGTGGTCGTGCTGCCCAACCTCTACGGCGACATCCTCTCGGATCTCTCCGCTGGCCTGATCGGGGGGCTAGGGGTCGCGCCAGGCGCCAATATCGGCGATAAATATGCCGTCTTCGAGCCGGTGCATGGCAGCGCCCCGAAGTACGCCGGGCTGAACAAGGTCAATCCCATGGCCATGATGTTCTCTGGCGTGCTGATGCTGCGACACTTGGGCGAGCGCGAGGCCGCCAACCGGCTGGAGGGCGCGCTCGCCGCGGTCATCGCCGAAGGCAAGTACGTCACCTACGACCTCAAGCCCCGCCCAGACGATCCCAGCGCCGTCGGCACCTCCCAGGTGGCCGACGCCATCATCGCCAGGATGGGAACGATGAAATAAAGGCGCGGAGAGCACCCGCACACGCCAGATGGCAGAGTCGAAAGCGCACCAATTGGCCGCGCGACCGGTGTGAGAGCGTGCGCACGGCTGAATTCGGAGCACCTGCCACTTGGCAGAGCAGTGACGGCAGCGTCATGCTACAACTCAGACCGTCTCGCATGATTTCCCGAGCCGACACACGGCATCAATGGTTTAACCATCGCAGCCCGCGACTTCCTTTTGGTCAGTGTCGCCGACACCAGTTATTGCGCTGAATCAGAAGACGAGCTTGGACGACTCCCGCATCTGACCCAGCGA
>JADMIN010000681.1 GCA_015478575.1 Ktedonobacterales bacterium
GCGCTGGGGCTACGTGTCCTGCCTGTCGCGCCGCTGGTGCGCGAGTTGGCCGCCGCGCTGCGTCAGGATGGCGCCGACGTGGTGATCCTGCTCTCACATATGGGCCTGCCGGTGGACCGCGCCCTGGCCGACGAGTTGCAAGGTGAGGTCGCGCTAATCCTGGGCGCGCACACCCATAACCTGCTGCCGGAGGGTGAGCGCGTCGGGGCCATCACGCTGGCGCAGGCGGGCGAGTACGCGCGGCATGTGGGGCGGATAGACCTGCTCTGGGATGGCGAGCGGCTGGAGGTCGAGCGCGTCACGGTGCTGCCGGTGACGGATGACATTGCGCCCGCGGCGCCCGTGCTGGCGGAGGTCGAGGCCGCCGAGGCTAGCCTCCGGCGCTTCCTGGCGGAGGTCATTGGCGAGCTGGCCGAGCCGCTGGATTTCGCCTATGACCGCGAGTGTGGCACGGGCAATCTGGTGGCCGATATGCTGCGTGAACGCATGAGCGCGGAGGTGGCCGTCTCTAGCGCCATAAACGCTGTCGCCACATCGCTCCCCGCGGGGCCGCTCCACCGTGGGACGCTCTGGGAAGCCTGCCCTTCACCCGCGAATCCCGCCGTGACGACGCTGACCGGCGCGCAACTGGTGGCGCTGGTGGCCAGGGGCCTAGACCCCATCTATGCCGCCGAGACGCCGCGCATGCTGCGTGGTACCCCGCGCGGCATCTTCAGCCTGAGCGGCGCGTGCGTGCGCGAGGGCCAGCTCTTCGTCGCTGACCAACCCGTCGCGCCAGAGCGTGTGTATCGCGTCGCCGCGACCGATTGGGAGCTAGACGCCCTCGGTGGCTACGCGCGGGCCAACTGGAACCTTCAGATCAGCTATCACATCCCAACGATTGTGCGCGAGGCGCTAGAGCCGTATCTGCTGGCGCACCGCCCGGTCACGGTCCCGATGGGGCGGATCGTGGGCACGCTGGCAGCCGCGAGCGAACCCTAGCGTTCGCGCTCGCGGCCTGCTCTATCCCACCCAGGTGGGCGGAGTTCCCTTGGTGGCGGCGTATCCGCATCTGTTGCCAGGTTGGTGGTTCGCGCTCTTCGGCGGATGATCGCCTATGCCGCTCCCCGTGCTGGGGAGCGCGCGGGAGAAGGGGGGTCCGTGGCACGACAGGATTCACGTCAAAGCGGGCCACCCCGCGAAGGCCGACGCGCTTCGCGGAAGCGGCGGCACGACGACCGCCCGCGCGCGCTGGGGCCACGCCTGCCTACACAGCCGCCTAGTGAGGGCTTCACCTGTGGGCACTGCGGGCGGCGGATCGGTCCGCTGCCAAGCGGTGGGCACCATCGCAATCATTGCCCCGCGTGCCTCTACTCGCGCCACGTGGATGGCGAGCGCTCCGGCGACCGCGCCAGCGCGTGTGGTGGGCTGATGGCGCCCATCGGGGCGTTCCAGCGACCCAACGGCGAGCATGTGGTGGTGCATCGCTGTGCGGTGTGCGGCCTCGAGCGCTTCAACCGCATCGCCGCCGACGACGATTTCGATCTCGTCCTCGCGCTCCCAGTCGTTCCCGCGCGCCGCCCCGGAGCGTCCACGCCCTAGCCCGCGGCGTAATCGTGCCCCAGCGCCACGCTGGTATGGGGGAAGAGGCCGGGGCGGCGGTGGCGGCGCGGCCCACTATTACGGCGTGTCGTGATATGCTACGTCATGTTGTGCTACCATGTCATGTTGTGCTGCCATACGCGCGGGCGCCACACGGCCCGTCCCGCATGGAGAGTGTGATGGAACTGTAGTGGAGGGGCCTCGCGCAGGGAGAGGTAGAATGGGGCGGTAGATAGAGGTGCTCTTGTTT
>JADMIN010000682.1 GCA_015478575.1 Ktedonobacterales bacterium
CGCTCGTTGGTGTAGACGAGATAGCAGGGCAGTTGCCGCCGCCAGGGCGTCTCCGCTTCTGGTGGGAGGGGATAGAGGGGGTTGGGTCGGCCAGGAGGCAAGAGGACCTCCGCGCGCGCGTCGGCGTCGGTGGAGAAGTAGAGCGGGGTAGGGCTGCCCGGCTGCGTGAGCGCCTGGGAGAAATCTATCGTGCGCGCGTCAATCCGCGGGGGGGTGCCGGTCTTGAAGCGGCGGACGGTGAGGCCGAGTGCCCGTAGGGTATCAGCGAGGCTAAGCGCTGGTCCCTCGCCCGCGCGCCCGCCCGCCTGCGTCTGCTCGCCGATCACCAGCCGCCCATTGATGAAGGTGCCAGTCGTGAGAATGACCTGTGGCGCGCGCAGCTCGGCGCCACTCCCCGTGATGATGCCCTCTATCCGAGGTCGTCCGTCGGCGCCAGTCGTCGAAATGAGCCGCGCCACCGTGGCCTGCTTCAGCTCGAGGCCCGGCTGCGCCTCCAGCACATACTTCATGCTGAGGCGATAGGCTTGCTTATCGCATTGTGCGCGCAACGCCCGCACAGCGGGGCCTTTGCTGGTGTTGAGCAAGCGAATCTGGATGAAGGTGCGGTCGGTGTTGCGGCCCATCTCGCCGCCCAGCGCCTCTAGCTCGCGCACCAGATGGCCCTTGGCGGGGCCGCCAATGGATGGGTTGCAGGGCATCACGGCGATGCTGTCGATATTAATCGTGAGCAGGAGGGTGCGCCGACCCATGCGCGCGGCGGCCAGCGCCGCCTCGCAGCCGGCGTGGGCCGCGGCGACGACGATGACCTCGTAGTGCGGGGGGGGCGCGTCCGTTGGCAACGCGCCGGTGGTGGGAAGCGTCTCAGAATCCATGCGGTGGTCGCGCTCTTCGCTGATCGCTCCGCGGTGTGGCGGAGGTATTATTGGACGGTCACGGTCAGATTCATCTTGGGGTGAATGGTGCAGGTCATCGTATAGGTGCCAGGTGTGCTGAAGATGACCTCTTTGCTCTGGCCGGGCTGGATGGCGAAGCCGAGGCCGCGGAGGATGAGCGGCCCGCTGGCGCTGGAGTGGCACGCCCCATCGCGCCCCAGGCAGAGGTGGTGTTGGGCGGCGGACGGCTCATCCACAAAGCGCACGGCGCCACCGGCCTGTATGGTCAGGCTGTGTCGCGTGAAGTCCGTCGCGGACAGCGTGACGATATTGCCAGCGTCGCTCGCCCGCGCGCCGCACGCCATCAGCGCGACCGGCACCGTCGCCAGCAGCGCCGCGATCCCCAAACGTCGCCTCCTCACGCGCTAGGCCCCTCCTCGGTGCTCACGCGGCTGTGCGCGCTCCATCCATCCGTCTGGCCACTATCCGTCCAGTATAACATACGCCCCCTCCCCGTCCGCCTGCCACGCGGCGCGCGCCTGCCACTATCTCGCCTGCCCCAGCGCCGTGGAGTACAATGGGCTATGCGGGCCAGTTCCCCGCGGCAGAGAGGATGGCGAGCCATGCTGATCAGCGATGTCTTAGGAGTCCTCGCCGTTGTCGCTTTCTGGGCGCTCGTGTTCTCTGTAGTCTTCTACCTCGTAAGGATGATCTCCGTAGATCGTGACGGGGAGCAGGTGGCCTGCGCGTTGCCCAAACCCGCGGCGACCGGCACGCCATAACTCCTCTTCCGCATGCGGTCCGAGGGCCGCATGGCGCACCACAAGGGCGGCGGGCACATCGCCCCGCCGCCCCCGTGGGTATCGCGTCATTCGGTATCGCGTCGCTCGCGGTGGGCTTTCGCGCTATGCCTGGCCCGCGACGGTATACCCTTCCTCATCCAGCGCGGCCTGAATC
>JADMIN010000027.1 GCA_015478575.1 Ktedonobacterales bacterium
GCCACCGGCCTGCTCCTCGTTCACCTGCTCCTCGTTCACCTGCTCCTCGTTCACCATATGCTTGCTCCCCCGCGTCGCGCTAGAACCGCGCTAGAACCTATAGGTGATCGTCGTATCGGCGGAAAGGGGGCCGCTCGCGATCCGCCGCGCACCGGCCACCAGATCGGCGAAGGCCGCGTCGCGCGCGGTCGCGTCCTCGCTCCAGTGTGGCACATCCGCGAGCCAAGCGCTGGCGCTGGCCGACGGGCCGCGCAGCCAGGTCGTCACCACGTAGACCGCCAGAGAATCTACACTTCCGGGCTGCTTTTCCACCTGTTCCGTATAGGTGCCGTGGCCGCGCGCATCCAGCGTGAAGGCCTGGGGCGTATACCACGTGAGGTAGATGTTGAGCGTCTGAGGCCCGGGATGTGCGCGGCACGTGGCCAACTCGGCGGTCGGATCGTAGGTGCTGAAATTGGTAACGCCGCCACAGGTGACCAGCACCGGTCCCATCACCATCGCCCGGCCTGGCGTGTCGCTGGTGGTTGAGGGCAGGGTGAGCGCGTGGGCGGAGTCGCAGGCGGTGATGGGGCTGGCGTAGCCACCATGCCCACAGGTGGTGGGTGCGAAGACGGGCGGTGTGAAGCCAGCATAGTCGAGAATGCGCGCGTCTCCTGGCAGATAGGTGCGCTGCACGTCACTGTAATCCTCGAAGCCCGTCGCGCCTTCGTAGACGCGCCCAGTCTTGGCGTATGTCACCGCGACTTGGAGCCGATGGAGCGCGCCACCATTCGGCAGCAAGGTCACCACGTCGGTCTGGCGCTCCGTCACATAGAGATTTGCCTTGTTGCCACCATCGTTGGTATCCACCACAAAGAAGCCATCGCCATTCGTCTGGGCCGCCGCGCTGACCCCCAATTGCCCCAGCAGCCCTTCCATCTGAGCATCGCTGAAGTACAGCTCCAGCTCTTTCTCACGTAGCGCATCCTGGACGAGCTTGAGCAGCGGCTTCAGTGCGGCCCCTCGTAGGCTGCGCAGACGCGCCAGCAGCGCGATGGAGAGTTGATGGGTAAACTCCTTGCGATCTTGGCCAGGAGGCGTCTTGCCCAGCAACTGGTAGTCATGAATCTGGCGCTCCAGCGTTTGGCCCGTGACGGTGACATTGAACACCGGCACCGAGAGCGGCCCCGTCAGATCGAGCACACGCTCGATCAGGACAGGCGTGAAGGCGATCACACCCTGAATCGGCACACCCGCGGGCACGGCGCTGGCCTCCTTGGCAATCTGGAGGGCCATGCGCGCGTTGGTCGGGAAGTCCGGCGAGAGGCCAGAGTCGCGCAATCCCCAGCCATACTCGCACGAGAACCGCCGGATCGGCCACCACCAATAGCGTTCCGGCGGTTGCGGGCCACTGGAATAGCAGGCTGGTTTATCGTTCAGATCCGGGTGACTGTTGAGCGCGGGGTTACGGTAATAGGCGCTATCCAGATTATAGGTGTTGCGCAGGGAGAGTGGACGCTGGCTCGATTGTTTGCCCCCATCGAGTTCCAGGATGCCATAGTTGCCCATCAGGCCACCCGCTGGGCGCAGTTCGCTGCGGTCCATCGCGATGACCAGGTAATACGCTGGCTGGCCAATGCCCAGCAACTGGGGGGCGGCCCGCAATGTCAGCGCCAGTTGGCCAAGCGCCAGTTTTGCCTCCGGCAGCCGCGCGAGCAACCCCCCGTAGCGCGTCCCCGCCCGCAGTTGGCGCGGCAGAGCCGTGGGGTTGAGCCGCGAAGCGGCCTCCAGCGCCACCCCGAGATGTCCATCGGCGTCCGCTAGCAGTGTACCTGCCCGCCGCAGATCGGCGGAGGTGATGCTGGGCACGTCTGTGGTCGGACCGAGCGCGCCACCTTCGAGTGGCGTGAGAATCAGGCGCGCCACCTGTAATCCCTCATCCGCCACGGTCGTCAGCTCGGTGCCGATGCGTATTAGCAGCCGCATATCCTGGGCCTGCGCGCTGAAGACACCGACAGGCGCGAGGAGCAGATTGGCCGCGCCGTTCAATTCGTAGAGGTCCACGCGCAGCGCGCTCACCTGGCGTTGCGCATCATCAATCTTGCCAGCGTTGAGCAGCGTGGATGGCCCATCAGCGAGCAGCGCTTGCAAAGCGGCGGCGCGGCGCAGCGCGTCAGTGGCATCATACCCCAGCCGCACCAACGGAACGAGCGGCGCGACGAGGGAGAAGAGCATGGTCAGCAGCAGCACCATCCCCAACAAGCCAGCCGCTGGATGCCGCCGTAGGCGCCCACGCCGCCAGCGCTTGTGCTTGCCGCCACGCCGCACGCTGGCCAGGTGGCCGACGAGAATGAGCGACCAGGCGACGGTATTGGCCCGACGCGCGATCCGCGGCGCGCCTGGCGCGGGCGGCTGGAGTCGCGCCGCACGGGCAGAGGGACCGTGATAGCTGGCGGAGAGACCAGGCTGGTGTGGATGCGGGGGACGAGCGGTGGGGCGCATGCCACCGCCGCCTTGGGCGCCCAGGGGCGTGGCCGCTCGCTGGCGAACGGTCGCGCCGCTGAGAGGGGCGCCCCCCACTGGGCGAGGCGTCGTGCGCTTCTGGCCGGGGTGCCGTCGGCGTTGAGAAGCGCGTCGTCGGTGCTTGTGGCTGTCGTCCATGCTGCCCGCCACTTCCAGTGCGTGGCCGCGCGCCCACGAGACTCAGGTGGCGCGCACCGTGGAGATTGGGCAGCCCGACCGCTACGAGGCGCGCGGCACGAGACGCAGCCTGGCACCCGAATTCTCTGTTCGCACGAAGTGGGCCGGACTGCCGAGGAAGGTGAAGCGCTTCACGCTGGCGATCTTCATCTCGCGTCCTGGTGTGCGCGTGGTGATGTAGCGCTGGACGAGCAAGCCGAGAGGCCGCGAGACGACGAGCGCGGCGGTTGACGCGAGGATGACATTATTGAAGGAGTTGTAGGGCTTGCGCAGCCGGGTGACGGTCATCGCGGAGAGGCCGGTCAGCATGCCCGCGACAGCCAGATTGGTGCCACAGCGCTCGTGGATCGCCATCTCCGGCTCGCCACCGCGCAGCCGTTGCAGGGCTTGCTCCGCGTTCGGGCGGATGGCCTCGGTCGGGATATCACCGAAGACGAAGAAGCCGGTGGCAAAGGAGATGCCGGAGAGACGGGTCTCAGGAAAACGTTTACTGAGCAGCACAATCGTGGCATGCTCCAGGGCGTGGTTCTCGCGGACGGCGGCCCCTAGGATGGCCTGCTGCACGACCTGCTCGATGGGATTCATGCGGAATCGCTCCTCTCGCGCGCGGCGCGTATCGCGGAATGATCTATCATCTGGTCTCATTATCGCACGTGGCGCAATCAGTCACGTGGCGCAATCAGTCACGTGGCGCCCCTGGCTATGAGGCCGCGCCGCGCCGAGTGGCCACGACCATGAGATGGTAGCCAAACGGCCCCGTGCGGACGAGATCCTCAGCGAGATACAGCGAGTAATAGGCGAACGCCGCTATCTGGTAGATCCGCTCCGCCGGCAGCAGCCACCGGAAGAGCACGAGCGGCGGTAGATTGGCCAACTCGGCCAGCCCCAAGCCGGTACGCCTGAGACGGCGAATCTCGAACGCACCCCCCAGCAACGCCCGCACCTGCGCGACCGAATAGTGCTGGTGGACACCTGTGGCGGCGATCTCTGGAGGGAAGCGCCCATGATGGGTGATGCGCACAAACGAGGCATACAGGTTGAGCGAGTCTAGCCAGGCCAACAGTCCCCGATGGGGCACGCTCAACACCAACGTGCCACCAGGCCGGAGGAGACGCGCGATCTCGCCGATGGCGGCGCGCTCATCAGGCAGATGCTCCAACACGTCGAGGAAGAGGACGCCGTCGAAGTCGGCATCAGGCAAGGGCACATGAGTGGCATCCGCCACGA
Source organism: Ktedonobacterales bacterium (assembly GCA_015478575.1). Taxonomy (GTDB): domain Bacteria; phylum Chloroflexota; class Ktedonobacteria; order Ktedonobacterales; family JADMIN01; genus JADMIN01. The sequence goes on from JADMIN010000027.1 coordinate 3,907, forward strand.
GATACGTGCTTTGGGGGTCCGCGCGCCTGGCACGGGCGATATACTCCCCTGAACCATCTACGCCCACGGCCTCATAGCCACGGCGGCGCAGCAGGCGCGTGGCGAAACCGAACGCGCAGCCGAGATCGAGCACCCGCCCCTCATGAAACGGCAGCGCGGCCAGCGCGCGTGTCCAGCGTGCCATCCCCATTCCACTCCTTCTGACTGATGGGCGCGGCGCCCGCCGTGCCACTGCCTATTGTGGCGGAAGCCGCGCCCTTCCGGTACGCCGCCACCGCCTGGATGCATCTCTCGGCACCCCGATCCCGTGCTCCTCATGCGGGGGCGTTCCTCCTTCAGATACGCTCCGTGCGCCGCCGCGGATGTGGCGGGCATGAGCGCGGAGCGGAGCGAGCGATCGGCGGTCTCGCGTGATGTGCTGGGGCGCGGCACGGCTCACATACCAGGCACCCCGCCACCAGGCACACGACCACCAAGCGCGATCCTCCGAGCCTCCGTGGCAAGCGACAGGAGATGACCAGAGCACACAAATACTCCTACAACCCTCCCCTCTTCCAGCCGTATGCGAGATGATGTGAGTGCGCCGTGGCGGTTCCACGACGGTCGCCCTCCAACAGGGTGCGAGCGAACAGGCACGCGCGGGCATGCTCCACCCATGTGGACCACGTGACCATCACCCGCCAAGGCGGAATGAGCGCGGATGAAGGAACGCCAGGATGCTAGTCCGGGGCCGGTTACTCCCATCGCGGGCGTCACGTTATAGGAGCATGACGCGGCCAGTGGAGCGGTGCCAATGGCGAGCGCGCGGTGTACTCGCTAGGTCTGGCATGGCTTCTGCCAAGGCTTCCAGTGAAGAGACGGTTCAACGACGAACTGGAGCGAGAACGATTCCATGAGAGCAATGCGGCAAGACGTGAGCAACAAGGCAGTGACATCAGTAGGGGAAGCCCTCCCAGGAACACGCCGCTATACGCGGCACACCATCCATGAGTTGGGCCAGAGCATTCGGGAGCGTGATCTCATCACCTACGAACACTGCCGCCGCGTGGCCATCTACGCACAGCGTCTCGCCCGCTCGATGGGCTGGCCACGCCGCGCCGCGCGCGATCTGGCCCTGGCCGGACTCGTCCACGATCTGGGCAAGACCTGGATGGAGAATAGTATCCTGCATAAGGACTCCGCCCTCTCGAAGGCGGAGTGGCACGAGATGCACCGCCATCCCCGCATTGCCGCACGTATGCTGCTGGCGTATGGCGTTCCCGATGAGCTGGTGCGAACGGTACTGTATCACCACGAGAGCTACGATGGCCACGGCTATCCCGACGAGTTAGCGGGAAGCGATATTCCAATCGGCGCACGGCTGCTGACGGTGGTGGATGTCTTCGACGCCCTTACCTCGGCCCGCTCCTACAAATCCGCGATGTCGCTCACCGCCGCGCGCGACCGTATCGCCGCTGGGGCGGGCACCCACTTTGATCCCGAGGTGGCCGCCGCGTTCATCCATCTGCTGGATACGTGGCCGGATTTCCTGCTGCCAGTGCATACCGAGCCGTTGGAGGGTCCAGACGCCCACTCGCTCTGGGCACGGCACGACTACTTCCCCATCTGAGGCGTGGGGAGCGCGCCCAAAGCTGTACGCGCCCAAGGCAGTGCCCGTCGCCGTCGCGGCGCCAGCGCTGGCCAAAACGCGCTCCGCGAGCTTGGTCCCACGCCCACTGAAACATCCGCGCGGGCATATCCCTCTCATGAGGTGTTCCACTATGGAAGGTGGAACTACCCAATCGGAGGTTCTATGCGTCTCGCTGGAGTGGCCAAAGCGGTCACGCTTGTCATTGTTGTTGTCCCGTTCCTGGCGACCTTGGTCGCCATCCGCTTGCTCTGGATGCGCGCTGTCCATTGGTCTGACCTGGTTCTGCTGGCGGTCATGTACACCCTGATCGCGTTTGGCGTCACGGTCGGCTTCCATCGCATGCTCACGCATCGGAGCTTCCGGCCCCATCCAGCCGTCAAACTCGTCCTGCTCATCCTGGGCACGATGGGCATGGAAGGCGCAGCCGTCCAGTGGGCGGCGACCCACCTCAAGCATCATGCGTTGTCTGACCGCGATGGCGACCCCCATAGTCCCGTTCAAGGGTTCTTCCATGCGCATGTCGGCTGGATCTTCGCCGGGACCGAGGCCGACCCGAAAGTGTACTGCCGCAATCTGGTTGAGGATCCGATCGTGATGTTCGTCAGCCGCACCTGGGTAGTGTGGTCGCTGCTCGCGGTCGCTATCCCCTTCGCTATTGGGGGATGGTCAGGCCTGCTGTGGGGTGGACTGGTGCGCATCTGTCTCACCCATCATGTGACCTGGAGTGTGAATTCGGTCTGCCATACCTTCGGCAAGCGCCCGTTCGCGACACGCGACCGCAGCCGCAACGAATGGATCGTGGGCCTGCTCGCCTTCGGCGAAGGCTGGCATAACAATCACCATGCCTTTCCGCGCTCTGCCTTCCATGGGCTGCGCTGGTGGCAGTTCGATCTCTCCGGCTACCTCATCTGGGCGCTCGCGCGGCTCGGACTGGCCCGCGAGGTCTATCATATTCCGCCGACCCTGTTGGCGCGCGCGAAATCAAGCGCCGCCACACCAGCAGCCGCTCCGACCGGCGTCCCCGCCCCAGCGGAATGAACGCAGCGGTGAGCGGAGGTCACTGGCACAGGGGCCGCGAGCACGCCCGCCTCTGTTGCCAGCGGTCTCTGCCCGCCTCGCGCCGACCGCATCCTGAAACTGATCGCGTCCTGAAACACGATGCTCTTCATCGGAGGGTATACTACTGATTATCATGGCTGATGGGGAAAGGCGGAAAACATGTCGGACGATGACCAGTTACATGTGCTCATGCGCGAGGCGACGCTCAATGCCCAGTATCGGGAAGACGATGTGAAGGTGGCGGGCAAACGCCAGTTCGAAGCGGATCTTCAGGCAGAGCTTTCACGGGAACTGTATGACGCCCTCGGTCTCGCGGTCACGACCGCGGACTCCGCCACATTCCAACTGCGCGAGCAGCAGTGGACGATCTGGCGCGCGGGGCGTCGCTGGCCCTTTTCGCCAGGATGGGGCATCTCCATCCCCGATTATGCGCACGAAATGACCGTAGAGGTCGGCCAGTTACGGGAAAGATTGCTTGCTGAGATTACTCGGTGGGAGGAGCGTGTCGGCCACTATTCAGGCAGATAACGCGGTCACGCGCGTGCGTCCCCCGCCCCTAGCCCTGTTCCTCGCTCCGCCTCGCGGCGAGACCGCGCAGACGCATCGTTCAGGAGCGGAAACGCATGGGAGGCAATGCCTGCCTCTCCCGCGGGATGTTCAGCCAGAAGCGGCCAAGAAGCCTTCTGATGGCTAGGCGAGGGGATCATCCACGCCCGGTCTGCGTCCCCGGCGCGGGTCCGGCGGCACCGCCAACCGCATCTTTTCCGCGCAGCGCGCGCAGAGCCAGATACTAGCGTCTGATGGGGTTGGCCCACGCAAGGTGCCAATGTTTCCCGCTTTTACCCAGTGCCCATGGACGCTACAGCACTCCTGAGCACAGAGGCGACACTTCTGCTTGGCCTGCGCCTGGCAGCCATCAGCCTGACATAAGAGCAGCACACGCCGGCCTTGAACGCCCATCCAAGAACTCCTCTCCACAGCATGCCAGGCCGCTCAGAATCCGAGTTGGCGGGCTAGCGTCACCACACAGGTATCAGTATGCTTGCCCGCGTATCCATACTCGCCGCCACGTTTGAGCGAGCAATTCAGGCATGACTCGATCATAGTGACCGAATCCCTTGCCATGCGGGCCTCCGCGACGCGCAAGACGATCTCGCGCATGGCAAGGTTCGCCGCTTCCAACTCGGTGATACGTTGGCGCAATGTCTCCAGGGTGTCCACCATCGTCCTACTTTCAGTTGCCGCACCGCTGTCGCGTGTGCGCTGCGCTAGGCCAAGCGACAAGAAGCTGTTCAGGCAGAGCGGACATCGTCACCGCTCGTTCGGTGATCCCTGGCCGACAGTGCGGGGCATTGCTCTACGGCCTGCGTGTGGAGGAGATACAGCAGGCAAGCCATCTTCTCGGCTCATCGTATGAGAGGGCAGACGGTGCGCGCGTAGGCATGAGCAAACCGCTCTCCTCTGCCAAAACGCATGCGAGATGGCGAGAGGCGTCAGGTGGTATTCGCATCTGGCACTCGTGCCATCCGCCGCACACCGTCACGCACTTCACAGCGTATGATGCACTGTACCACATAGAAGAGGGCGGCTGCTCATCCGACGGCATTCGCGGTCTTCCGCGCCCCATTCGCGGTCTTCCGCGCCCCATTCGCGGTCTTCCGCGCCCCATTCGGTGTGCAGTGCGCCCCCATATCATCATGGCTCTCGCCCCTCCAACAGATCCCGCGGCACCGCGCGTATCGCCAAGAGCGGAGGTACACCCGCAATGTGTGGTACACTGTGGACGTAGTTGATCGCGCACGCCCTTTCTTTGTGTGGTGGCCCTCTGCAGAGTCTCCTCCGCACTGAGTCTCCTCTGAGTCCGTGGATTGGCGCACTGATTGACTTGTTTCGTGGTTTGAGTGCTGGAGCGTCAGTGCGCCAGCGCATGCGCATTGTGAAGGAGATTGCCTAAGTGGCCACCCGTATTTACGTCGGAAACTTGTCGTACAACGCCGATAACGAGCAACTGATTCAACTGTTTGCTCCTTATGGTGAAGTTGTCGAGGCCATGATCGTGATGGATCGCGTGAGCGGTCAGAGCAAAGGCTTTGGTTTCGTCCAGATGTCCAGCGATGAGGCCGCCCAGGCCGCCATTGCTGGCCTGAATGGCACGCAACTCGGCGACCGCACGATCACGGTGAATGAAGCGAAGCCCCGCCCCGAGCGCTCCTCTGGGTATGGCTCAGGTGGTGACAGCCGGCGTTCAAGCCGTGATGACTATCGCCGCTAGAGCGCTCCGCTGAGCGCGGCGTGAGAGCGGGCTGGTGACTGGAGCGCACCGCGTTCCAGTCTGGCTCATGAATGAGCGTGCCAGTCCGCTCCCGCGCGACACCATGAGGGCGCATGCGAGACGCTTGCTCAGTGTCGCGGCGCGTGTGCGAGCGTTTTTCGTGCCTGCTTCTTGCTGCTTCCCTTTCTCACGGTCCGCTGCGTGATGCCCAGATGCCCCCGCTCATACCTGACATCCCGTGTGAAGCATGAGACACGTTCGTCACGCATTCATATCCGCCGTGGTGGCTCCGCCGTGGTGGCTCCGCTGTGGTGGCTCTGTTCTGATGGCCTGGTCCGTTCTGTTGCGCTCCGCCATGTCTGAAGGGGGGCATGCGAGCCTCTCACACCTCCCCGCATGCTGGCGCATCCTGCCCGGTCGGGCACTCTGTGCCGTAGGGGTCAGCATTGACCCGGAATCACCGCCGTGGAAGCGGGAAGCGCGGATACGAGGTGGGAAGATGCCAAACGATCATTACGCTTCTTGGGAGCGAGAACTGGCGACGCAGACGATGGAAGCCGAGCTTTATTTCGCCGGGAAGCGCGCGGGAGCCACCGCCGCGTCAGCCGAGTGGCCTCAGATCACCAGCAAACGCCCTGGCATCCTGAGCAAGGCGATGCGGGCCACGCAGGAACTCTTCGGCCGAGAGGGGGCCGCCCGCAACGCTGGCTATTACGCTGGTTGGGTGAGTGGCTATAGCTTGCGCTGTGCTGAGCTTGAACACAAGTGCCGCTAATCCGCTGAAGTGACGCCGCGCACGGGCGGCGGGAGAATGGCATCACTGGGCATCCGTGGGTCGTCACCCGCACCCCGCACGTTACACCCGCGGCTAGTCATCGCTGGCGATGGCGCGCCCATTGCCAATGTGCTCTTTCACCTTCTCGGCGGCATCGCGTGTCATGCCATCCACGGCGACCAACTGCTCGACGGTCGCGGCAGCGATGGCGCGCGCGGAGCCAAAGTGACGGATAAGCGCCTTCTTGCGCTTCGGCCCAATACCGGGAATATCGTCCAGCACGGAATGAAAGCCGCGCGTGGTGCGCACTTGGCGGTGGTAGGTAATGGCGAAGCGATGCGCCTCATCACGGATGCGCTGCACCAGATAGAGGCCCTGTGAGCCACGAGGGAGCACCAGCGGCTCTGGCTGTTCGACGAGATAGATCTCCTCATACGTCCCAATGGAGCCGTGATTCTCCTTGGCGATCCCAATAGCGGGCACGCCCACCTCAAGCTCGGCCAACACCGTCATGGCCGCGTTGAGTTGGGGTCGGCCACCATCCACGATGATGAGGTCAGGGAGTTGCGCCCAGGGATCAGCGACGAGATCGCCGCTCGCCTCCGCCTCGTCAGGAGGGATCTCGACCAGTTCCGCGTCTGCTTCCGTGCCCAGCTCTCCCGTCAGCATATCGCTCTGCGCGCCTTCCGTGCCTTCCCCCTCGCGCGCCATACCTGCCACCTCAGCGTCCGCCACCCCCACCGCGTCTAGGTCGCTCTCCAGGGGAGCGAGGCCCGTATCTCGCGCAAGCAAGCGCTTGAAGCGGCGACGCAGGACTTCCCGCAGGGACGCGACATCGTTCTGGCCCTCAATGGTCTTGATGCGGAAGCGACGATAGTCGCTGGGGCGCGGCTTGCCATTCTCCAACACAACCATCGAGCCAACAGCGCTGGTTCCCTGGATATTCGAGATGTCATAGCATTCGATGCGGTGGGGCGGCGTGGGCAGGTTCAATGCCTCACGCAACTCGTCGAGGGCGAGCGCGGTCTTCTGGCTGTCTGAGAGCCACTTGATGCGCTGCTGCTCTAGCACCTCGCGCGCGTTCTGGGCCACCATGCGCACGAGCCGGAGCTTGTCGCCGCGCTGGGGCACCGTGAAGGTGACAGCACCGCCGCGCTTCTGGCGCAACCATTGGCGGAGCGCCTCGGCATCGTCCGGCTCGTGTTCGAGCACCACTTCCGCGGGAATGTGGGGCGCCGCGTCATAGAATTGCTGGAGGAATGAGGCCATCACCTCGGCGGGTGCGGCATCACGTGTCCCTTGCAGCACGAAATACTCGCGTCCTACGAGTTTGCCACCACGGAAGAAAAAGGCCTGCGCGCAGCTCTCGTCGTCCGCGCCCACCACCGCGATCACATCCTGGTCACCCGGGCCAGTTGTGTTGATGATCTTCTGCTTCTCCAGCACCTGCTCCACCGCCCGCACGCGGTCGCGCAGCGCGGCGGCCCGCTCAAACTCCAAGTGTTCCGCGGCCTCCTCCATCTGTCGGCGCAGATCCTCCAGCACCTCTTCGTGCTTGCCCTCTAGGAAGAGGATCGCCTGATGGATCACCGCGTCGTACCGTTCGCGCGTGACGTTGGCCACGCACGGGGCATTGCAGCGATGGATGTAATACTGCGTACAGGGACGCGGCAGCAACTTGAGCTTCCACTCCGGCGGCGGCTTCTCCGCCTGCCCGCGCGGCGGCGCCCAGGTGGAAGCGTCGTAGCGGCAGGTGCGATAGGGGAAGACCTTATTCATCAGATCGAGCGTGGCATCCACCGCGCCCGAACTGGTATATGGCCCAAAGTAGCGGTTGCCATCGCGCCGGAAGCTCCGCACACGGTAGATACGCGGAAAGTCCTCAGTCAGCGAGACTTTGATGTAGGGATAGTTTTTGTCATCGCGCAGCCGCACATTATACTTCGGCTGGTAGCGCTTGATGTACTCATTTTCGAGAATCAGCGCCTCTACCTCACTGCCGACCACGATGAACTCGATGTCGGCGATTTTGGCCACCAGGGCGCGGTTCTTCGGGCTGAGATCGGCGGGATCCCCAAAATATGAGCGCACACGGGCATAGAGCGACGTGGCCTTGCCTACATAGAGCACGTGACCGTCAGCATCTTTGTGCAGGTAGATGCCTGGCGTATGCGGCAGCGAGTGCAAGATGGCCTGAAGCTTTTCGGAGAGTTCTGGCATGTCCTAGCCCGCGTCATGTCGTCGTGTTGCCGCGGGAGTGCTATGTGGTTGACCGCGCGCGGCGTCAAGCGTATTATACCCTAAAGCTTCTCTCAGGCGCGCATGCCGCCTGAGAGGGAGCCACGATGTGCGGCCTCCACTCGGCAGCGCCACGCCAGCACAAACAGGC
>JADMIN010000028.1 GCA_015478575.1 Ktedonobacterales bacterium
CGTCACAGATCAGTCGCGCGACCCGCTCCGGCCCCCCCTCCTCGCTGGTGTTGACCCGCGCGGGCCAGAGCACCTCCGCGTAGGTCGCGAGGTCTGGGCGCAGGTACATATCGGTCTCAGCTCCCCGCGCGAAGTTCTCGATGGAGGAGCCATCGAACCATTTGCCGCGCGCCAGACAATCGGCAAGCTGTTCGGCGGGGATGGTGACGCATTTCGCCGTGCCCGCGACATCGGTGAACTCCAGATGCACAAAGCGCACACCGCGCGCCTGCACGCGCTCCAGGAGGCGCGCGGCATCTTCGGGCGGAGGCCCATCCGCGCGGTGTGCGTGGCGTGGAGGTGGATCGTGCCGCATAGCCCATCCTCTCAGCGAATCATGCGTCGGACAACCTACCCAAGAGAGGCGCGTCTGGAGATAGGCGCGTCTGGGCGGCCCGTGAACGGTGTCATGGTGCTCGCGCGTGCGAGCGGCGCATGGTTGGCGGCTAGCGCGGGCGGCGGGCGCGCCGCTCCTCCGCCGCACGCCAGCGAGCGTGTTCCTCCGCGGTGCGCAGGTCGAGCGGCGGCACCCGCGTGGGTCGGCCTTGGTCGTCGAGCGCGACGTAGACCAGGTAGCTCGTGCCCGCGTGGCGCACCTCGCCCGTGCGCAGGTTCTCGGCCTCAATACGTGCCTCGACCTCCATCGAGGTATGCCCAACAGAGGTAAGGCAGGCATGGATGGTCAGCAAATCACCAATATATACCGGTTGCTTAAAGATCATGGAGTCCATCGCCACGGTCACACAGGGCCGCCGCGAGTGGCGGATGGCGACCGCGCCACCCGCCTCGTCCACCAGGCGCATGATGGCGCCGCCATGCACATTGCCCCAGACGTTGGCGTCGGGCGGCTGCATCGAGCGTGACATGACGATGCGCGAATCGGCCACCACCTTGGCGGCGAGCGCCGTGCTGGCCACATCCGCATGTCGGGCGCTGGCGCCGCCGCGTGCGGCCGTCGGCTTCCGCTGATCCGCGCGCGTCTGATCCGCGCGCGTCTGATCCGCGCTCATGCTGCCCTCGATTCCGCTGCTATGTCTCGCTCGCGCAGCACGCCGTTGGCCGCCAACCGCTCCCCCTCTGCTCGCATTCGTGGCAAGGGAAGCACGCGATGGCTGGAAGCACGCGGATGGGCTGGCGGCATGTCGCCGCACGCGCCGATATACCCTGATTCTACCACGCGCGGCGGGTGGGCGCAAACGCTGGCCGCTAGACGTGCCGCGCGGCGGGCGGTACAATAGAGGGACTATGACCACCTCACCTCCACCGGGCCACCACTCTGGCCAGCCATCCACCGGAGCCACTCGCCGCCAGCGCGCCAGAGATCTGGGCAATGTGCCCGCGACGCTCTGGGATGGCGCCGCGGCGGGCGAGCCGGCGCTGCCCGATAGCGCGCCCGTCACGACGCTCCGCGACAGCCTGTATGAGGTGATTCCTCTTGACCAACTGACCCTGGATCTCATCAGCACACCAGCGTTCGTGCGGCTTCAGGGCATCAAACAGGTGGGCTTTGTCTATCGCGTCTGGCCTGGCGCCACACACACACGCTTCGAGCACAGCCTGGGTGTGTATTTCCTGATGCTGCGTGCCCTACGAACGCTGCTCGCCCACCCAGAGACGCGGTCGGCGCTCAGCCATGACGCGACCGATCTGCGCACGCTGCTGGCCGCGGCGTTGCTACATGATATTGGCCACTACCCCTTCTCGCACGCGATCGAGGAGTTGGGCCACCCCATCGAGCCGCATGAGCGCAGCGGACGCTACGCCATCGAGCACGGCGCGCTCGCCGCGGCGTTGGAACGACACCGGCTCTCGCCCGCCCGCGTCGCTGATTTGGTGGATCCCCCGCGCGGCCAAGCGCTACCTCCTAGCGACGCGCTGCTGATCTCGCTGCTGAGTGGTCCGCTCGACGTGGATAAGCTGGACTACTTGCCGCGCGACGCCCGCGCCTGCAACGTGCCCTATGGCGGCGTGGATGTGACGCGGCTGCTGGCTTCGCTGCGGGTGGTGGAAGCGGCGGCCGGGCGGCGCATGGGCGTGAGTGAGAAGGGCATCAGCCCGCTCAACTCGCTGTTACACGCGCGGCAGGAGATGTTCGACAATGTCTACTGGCACCACACCAACCGCGCCATGATGGCCATGCTGTTGCGCGCCGTACAGGAAGCACTCGAAGTGGGGCGACTCCAGCCCGCCGAGCTTGCCCACCACGACGATGCCTCACTGCTGGCCTACCTGGGCGGCGCGAGCATGCCCCTCGGTACGCGCGAGTTGGTGGCGGCGCTACGCCTGCGCCAGCCCTACAAGGTGCTGCTGGAGGTGAGCGCGCGTGCCGGGAAACTCTTCAACCGGCTGGACGCGCTCTTCTGGGATCAACCGAAGCGACGCCGCGTCGAGATCGCGCTGGCGGCGGCACTCGCTGAGGCGCTTGGCGTGCCCGTGGCGTCGCATGATGTGCTGGTGGATATTCCCAAGCCGGAGAAGTGGGAGATGGATGTGCTGGTGCGCTTCAGTCACCCGCCCGTCGGCATGGCGCCGCTGCTCACCTGGACTGAGGCCACCGGGCAACGCCCCAGCGATCTGGGCATCTATGAGCAGTACCAGCGGCGTATCCGTATCGTCGCGTGTGAGGGTGTGCGCGCCGCCGCCGCTGGGCGCGCCGAGAGCATCCTCCTGCCGATGCTCGAACAAGGTGGCCTGCTCTAAAGCCCGATGGAAGTGGAGCAGGCGCACGACCTGCCGAGCGGCACCTTCAGCGGTCCCAGCATCGTGGGCAGGCCTTTGGCCAGGCGCCGTGGCCCCGCGCTAGAATATCTGAAAGAATACCTGAAAGCGCGACCCAGAGGACCGTAGTGCGTGGGACGTAGCATGTGGCGATCGAGCGATGTGGCGACCAAGCGCGTAGCTGGGCTTGTTCCCGGTGGCACGCCGCCTCCTGCGCGCTGCTCGTCTCGCGTTTCGCGGATCTGGAGGGCACGATGGATATGGCGTTGGGGCGCTGGCTCTCGATTGCCGCGCCGGTGCGCGCGGCGCTGGCGGACGGCCAACCCGTCGTGGCGCTCGAATCCACCGTCATCGCTCATGGGCTGCCGCGTCCACAAAACGTTGACGTGGCCCGCGCGATGGAGGCCGCGGTGCGCGCGGAGGGCGCGGTGCCAGCGACGATCGCCCTGCTCGATGGGCGCATCGTCATCGGGCTTTCCAACGCTGAAATTGAGCGCTTGGCCACCGAAGATGGCGTGCTCAAGGCCAGTCGGCGCGACCTAGGGGCAGCGCTGGCCCGGCGCGCCACCGCCGCCACAACCGTCGCTGGGACGCTCGCCTGTGCCGCGCTCGTTGGCATCCGCGTCTTCGCCACGGGCGGCATCGGTGGTGCGCATCGCGGCGCGGCCCAGACCTTCGATATCTCCGCCGATCTGACGGAACTGGCGCGCGCGCCCATCGTTACTGTCTGTGCGGGCGCCAAAGCGATCCTCGACCTGCCGCTCACCCTGGAATACCTTGAAACCCAGAGTGTGCCGGTGATCGGCCTCGCCACCGACGAATTGCCCGCCTTCTATAGCCGTACGAGCAACCTGCCCGTGCCGCATCGGGCTGAGACACCCCAGGCGGTCGCGGCCATCGCCCTGGCCCAGTGGCAGAGCGGCTTGGGCGGCGGACTGCTCGTGACCTGCCCCATTCCAGCCGAGCACGCCATGCCCACTGCCCAGATGGAGCGTGCCATTGGTGACGCGCTCGCCCAGGCGCAGGCGCGGGGCATTCGCGGCTCAGCACTCACGCCGTTCCTGTTGGCCCAGATGAGCGAGCGGACGGGCGGCGAGAGTATTGCCGCCAACCGCGCCCTGCTCCTCAATAACGCGACCTGGGCCGCGCGCATCGCCGCCGCTCTCAGCGCCGCCGCTCTCAGCGCCGCCGCCCGCTAATCATGTCGTCTGCCTGGCCAACCGTCACGACGTATTTTTCGGGATGCTGTGTGTCTGCGCTCTTCTCTTGTCAAGAAAGGGCATCGGGCGTACGATGGAGTCAATCTCCCCATGCGGCAGCCTGATGGCTTGGCCCTTTCAGTGTAGCGTGAGCTTGCTGTGAAATGTGGTCTGGCTCATAGTTCATCCGGCCTCGCGGCGTTAGAATGGTAGTCACCATGGCTCTCTCTGCCGCTCGCGGTGAGCGCCGGTGATTCCTGGGGTAGTGGGGACGCCTGTACCAGCACGCAAGGAGCGAGCATATGACCGGAGCGGGAATATCAGCGAGCGACGCGGATTCGCCCGACGCGCGTGCGCGCGCCGCCGACACGGGCGACACACCCCACGACACCCCCCACATCGAGGCGCGCCCACAAAGCACCACTCCGAGCGCGCCGCTGCCGCCAGCGTGGCCGGAGCCACCCGCCGCCGCCAGCGCGGCGGGAGACCGCGAGCTGACCGATACCGGGCCGACTATCTCCTCGGGCAGTTGGCTCGCCGATCCCGATCACTGGCTCATCACCGGCAGCCATCAAGTGCCACGCCCGGTGGCGCGTCGTCTGCCGCGTCCTCGGCGCTTCCGTCGTATGCCTGGCTGGATGAGCGCGGTAGTCTTGGCGGTGGTGCTGTTAGCGGCGGTCGTCGCGGGGGTCAACGCCTACCATCTGGCGGCATCGCTGCTGCCCCCGCAGCGCCACACGACGCAGCCCACCCCCACCCACACGCCCACTCGTACGCCCACTCGCACGCGCTAGCGGAGGGCGGCCACATCGCTGCCGTGCGCGCGTTCCGTGCGGGCTGGGCGATCATGCGGATGTGGAGACAGACGCGCCGCGTCGCGGCAATAGGCGAGGTGATAGCCCAGCCCAGCGTACTGCGGAATCGTCTCATATTGGCCCGCGCGGAATGGATCGCACTCGACTCGTCCCGCCCACACCTCGTGGAGGAAGGCGGGATTGCGCTGGGCGGCACGCGCGAACCGGCTGGCCGCCAGCGCATAGTTGCCTTGTGCCTGCGCAACCAAGCCGAGGTTGATCTCCACATGGATGCCCACGGGATCGAGTGCGTACGCGCGCTCAAACGCGGATTCCGCCGCGGCAAGCGCATGCCGCGTCAGGTCCATCACCCCCAAAAGATTCCAGAGGGCGGCACTGCCTGGCCGGAGGCGGAGCGCCGCCTCGTAGCAGGCCCTGGCCTCCTCGTCGCGCCCCATCGCCCGGAGCACCTGACCGTGAATACCATGCAGCGTGGCGGATTGGGTGTCCAGCCGCAGGCCTCGCTCGCTCCACGCGCGAGCTTCCTCGAGTCGGCCAAGCGAGCGCAGCATCAGCCCGATATGCCCGTAGAGCAGCGCATCATCGGGAGTTTCGCGCAGTTGTGCTTGTGAGAGCGCGATATAGTGTTCCAACTTGGCCGCTCTCATCTCCACCGGCTCGCAGGGTCCGAAGTGATTGAGCAGCACCGGTGCATTGGCGATGTGTCCACCCGCTTCGAGGATGGTAGGGAGCACCGTTTCACTGACACACCGACGGTAGCGGATCGAGGGCCGATGGCGGAAGACCTTCAGTTCGCGCTGTGAATACCAGCCACCTGTGGCAAAGAGGTTATAGCGCAGCAGGCGATAGCCCAGCACATCAGCGGGGGCGGCGCTGACGGTCGCCGCGAGCTGGCGCGTATCGGCGGGCGGCAGCGCTTCATCGGCGTCGAGGAAGAGCACCCATTCCGTCTCTACCCGATCGAGCACGGCATTGCGGGCCGCCGCGTACCCCCCATCCATCGAGCACGTCATCACCTCACTTCCATAGCGCGCGGCGATGGCGGCGGTGTCATCGGTCGAGCCAGTATCGGCGACGATGGTCCGTCGGCAGGCCGCCTGGGCACTCCGCAGGCAGTCCTCCAGGCAATGGGCCTCATTCCGCACGATTAGGCACAGCGTCATATCAGCGTGGAGTGGTGGGGCGGTGTGTGAACGAGAGGAGGGGAGTTGGCGCTCCTTGCCGGTGCTCATCGCGCGCTCAGTAATCACGGTACGGCCTCCAACGGATCGCTCATCAGGTGTGCGGGCATGCGAGCGTCGGCACGCCCGCGCAGCATCCTGGCAAACCACTTCGCGCTGTCTTTGAGGATGCGCTCCTGGGTGGCGTAGTCAACATACACGAGGCCGAAGCGCTTCCTATATCCCTCCGCCCACTCGAAGTTATCCATGAGCGACCAGACGAAATACCCCTGGAGCGGGACGCCGTGCGCGATGGCGCGCCGTGCCTGATGGAAATGCGCCCGCAGATAGGCAATGCGTCGCTCATCCGCGACCGTGCGCCCGGCGCTCAGCGTGTCGTCAAACGCGGCCCCACTCTCGGTGATATACAGCCGCGGTGGCGCGTACTCTCTCTGGACGCGAACCAGCACTTCATAGAGTCCCTCGGAGTAGATCTCGCAATCCATCGCGGTGCGCTCCACATCCTCACGCCGCACTTCCGCGATGCCCGCGCTATTGCGGCCAGGGGCGGCCTTCCAGAACGAGCGCGTATAGTAGTTGACGCCCAGAAAGTCTAGCTCGGCGCGGATGATCTCCATGTCTCCCGCCTGTGTGCGCGGCGCGCGATCCCCCAACACCGCGAGCACATCAGGGGGATAACTTCCCTTGAACAGGGCGTCGAGGAACCAGCGATTGTAGGTACCATCGGCCAGTGTGGCCGCGGCGCGATCCGCGGGAGTGCTCGTGTCGGGGTAGACCGGTCCTAGATTCAGGGCGATACCGACCCGCGCGCCCGCGCTATTCTGGCGCAGAATGGGCACGGCGGAGCCGTGGCCGAGCAGGAGATGGTGCGCGACCTGTAGCCCCAGACGGAGATCCTTGATGCCAGGCGCATGCACCCCCCAGACATACCCCAGCCATGACGGGCACCAGGGCTGATTGAGCGTTATCCAGTCGGCCACCCGATCCCCCAACCGACGCGAGACCGCCTCGGCGTACGCCGCGAAGGCCGCGACGGTATCACGGCCCGCCCAGCCACCCCAACGGTCCTGGAGGGCCTGTGGCAGGTCGTAATGGAAGAGCGTAACGAATGGGCGGATACCGGCGGCGAGCAACGTATCAACTAGACGGTCATAGAAGTCCAGACCCGGCGCATTGAGCCGTCCCACGCCCTCCGGGAAGATACGCGGCCACGCGACGGAAAAGCGATAGGCATCCACCCCCAGGCGTTGCATGAGCGCGATATCCGCGCGGTAGCGATGATAGTGGTCACATGCCACTTGCCCGGTGTCATTGCGCGCCCCGCCCCTCATCGGCTGGAAGCGATCCCAGATGGATTCGCCGCGCCCATCCTCGGTGGCCGCGCCTTCGATTTGATACGCCGAGGTCGCCACCCCCCAGATAAAGCGCGCTGGTCTTTCCTTGACGAACACATCACCCTCCCCTAATCGCACGCGCATGAGCAGGTCCAGCATGAGCAGGTCCAGCACGTACGCTGGCTGGACCATAGGGATCGAGAGACTCCACCGGGGGAACCATACGCGCCGCACCGGCACGATAGCGTCTACCGATCCACGCTCGCTCCTCTCCCAAGATACCCCTAGCTCTCTGGCTGGTCTATGCGACCGCTCGCACGCCGGGCGTTTGTGGTGTGAGGAAGAGTGGGTAAAGGGAGCGATAGCAAAAAGCATGCCTCTCAGCGGTAGTCACCCATACGGTCGGCGGTGGCCCCGATAGTCCCGGCTGGCTGTTTGGCCGTCGTGCCGCATGGTATACTCGCTCATTGAACAGCATAAGCGGGGGGCGTGCGCATGACAGACAACGACATCACCATCGGCAAGATCGTCGGCTCGGCGTCGCATGTGCGCTACATCTGCCAGATCTATGGGCCAGGAGAGGTGGCGCAGCCGCCAGAGCCGGCGGACTATGCCTTTGGCAGGTTCGTGCGCGTGCCGTTGCGGCTCAGCCCATCGCGGGCGGATGTGGCGCTGCTGGCGCCCGCGGCGTCAGGACGGCGGGAGGGCGCCAGCGACGCGCTGGCGCCCTCCACGGGCGCTTATCCCAGGGACCTGGTGGGCGCGTGGGCCGTTGGGCTGATCTACGATACGATTCTGGTCAATCCCGACTTTGGCACGCTGGGGCCGCGCCTTTCCAACGAGGCGCAGGTGGCGCTCTTCTCGCCCGATTATCTCACTGAGTGCGCGGTGCTGGTCTCCATCCTGCTGCTTGGCACGACGAGCGCGCGGGCGGGTCCCGCGCGCGTGAGCCACGGCGTGCCGCCGCTCGTGCCAGACCTCGGTGCGGTTGTCGCGCCGATGACCGACGCGGAGGTGCGCGCGTTCCACCTCTTCAGCGATGCCGCACAGTCTGGGGAGACGCGCCCCTACCTGCATATGGGCTACCTGCCTCACGCCATCGCCCAGGTTCATCCCCTGCTGCCGCTGGCGATGCTGCACACCGTCGAGCGGCTGGAGAGCCTCTTCCCAGAAAACGCCGCGCTCCTCTCCATCGTCCGGCGCAATTTCGCCTGGCGTCTGAAGGTCGAGACCGCGGGATAAGGGGAGAGCGGAAGAGCGAGAGGTCGGAATGCCAGAGCAACCAATGCCACAACCGGTCGGCATTACCAAAGGGCCGGGCGAGACCATTCACGAATACACCTTCATCTCGCGCGATGAGCAGCGGCTGCTCAAGAATGGCGAGTATGTGTATTATGCCCTCGATGCCGCTGAGGTCAGCGCGGCGGGGAGCACGCCGGGCGTCAATGGGGCGCGCCCGCGTGAGCGACGTGTGTTAGGGCGCATCCTGCGGCGCGTGCCCGTCCAACTCTATCCCGATACGTTTCTGGCGGAGCCGCGCGTCGCGCCAGAACAGGTGGCGGCGCTGTTGGGCTTTGATGGGCGCGCCAGCGACCTCTTCGAACTGCATGTCGCCATCATGGGCTACCACGATACCGCCCTTGGCACCTTCGTCAACCCCTGGATTCCCCCCAGGTCTGGCACGGCGATCTATCTTGCTGACGATGCCTGGCTCGCCACCATCCTCGCGCGCAAACAGCCGGGAAGCATCGGCGGCGCGCTGGTCGGCTCGCTGCTGACCCGGCCGGAGGGCGCCGTCCCGGTGGTATTGGACGTGAAAGAGCTGGTCAGCACCCATCTCGCCATCATCGCCAGCACGGGCGCCGGCAAGAGCTACCTCGCCAGCGTCCTGCTGGAAGAGCTGATGCGCCCATACAATCGCGCCGCCGTCCTCATCGTGGACCCACACGGCGAGTATGGCACGCTGCAAGAGATGGCCAACCGTGATGAATTCGCCGAGGCCGAAGGTGAGGTCGCCGCGCGGCCCGTCCGCCGCCGCGAGCGCTATCGCGCCACGACGCGCGTCTATCTGCACGATCAGGTCAAGGTGCGTCTCAGCACGCTCACCCTGGGCGATCTGCGCTACCTGCTGCCGGGCCTGACGGAGAAGCAGAACCACTTCCTCAGTCGCGCCTTCGAGGCCGTGCGCAAGGCCAAGAAGGGTGGCCCATGGGCCGCGGCGGACCTCAAGAAGGCCGTACAAGAGGTCGCCAGGGACAAGAACGAGGAGAGCGGTGATGATAGCGGCAATAGCACGGTCGCCGCGCTCTCTTGGAAGATTGACGAGCGGCTCGAGCGCAACAACTTCGTCTTTGACCCCTTCCAACATCTCGAACTTGGGGAGATCCTCCAGCCGGGGCAATGCACCGTCCTGCAACTCGACGAGATTGATGAGCGCGACCAGCAGATAATCGTCGCCACGTTGCTGCGCCGTATCTACAATGCCCGTATGGAGACCGAGCGCGGCAAGGTCCACGCGGGCGACGAACGCTATCTGCCCTACCCCGTCTTCCTGCTGCTGGAGGAAGCGCACCACTTCGCCCCGCACGGCGGCGAGGCGGTCACTGCTGGCGTGCTCAAGCAGGTGCTTTCCGAGGGGCGCAAATTCGGCGTTGGCGTCGGGCTGATCAGCCAGCGCCCTGGCAAGCTTGATCCCGATGTCCTCAGTCAATGCCTGACGCAATGCATCATGCGCATCGTCAACGAGGTGGATCAGAAGAGTGTGGCGACCGCCGTCGAGGGCGTGGGCCGCGACCTGCTCGATAATCTCCCCGCGCTCTCCAAGGGTCAGGCGATCATCGCTGGCGCCGGCGTGAATACGCCCGTTATCTGTCGCGTGCGCTCGCGCCTGACACCCCACGGCGGCGAGAGTAAAGATGCGCCGGCTGAGTGGCTGGCCCACTTCACAGGCGATGCCGCCGCCACCCGCGCGCGTGAGACCGCGCCACTTCACCGCGACAACAAGCCTTTCAGCCTCTTCAAATCCTAACCCGCGCCGGGGCGGCCCCTCTGCCTGGGCATGCCCCACACGTCGTGCCAGCGCCAGGGCCAGCCGATAGCGCCAGTGTCATGGTATGAGCTGGGGCGTGGGCATGTTATACTCGACACAATCAATGGTGGGGATCTCGACTGTGACATGGTGGGTGCGTGGCCCAGGGGAAACCAGGATGGGTGATGATGTCGTCAATTCGCGCGGGGGCGAGGGTGGAGATGGACAAGGGCCGTCCACGCCGGGTGCGAGCGCGTTCGGTCCCTCGCGCCTCTCGCCACAGGTCAGCGTGCCGCCTGGCGCCAGTGCCGCCGCCGCCGCCAGCCTGAGC
The DNA here is from genome assembly GCA_015478575.1 of Ktedonobacterales bacterium. Lineage (GTDB taxonomy): Bacteria > Chloroflexota > Ktedonobacteria > Ktedonobacterales > JADMIN01 > JADMIN01. The sequence goes on from JADMIN010000028.1 coordinate 10,646, forward strand.
GATCCGCGCGCGCACATCCTCCCGCCCGCCGCCGACCCTGAAGGCGCCCTGAAGACCTACCTGGGGGATTCCTCTGAACTGGCGCGCGTGGGCCGGGCAGCGCGCCAGGCGCAAGACCGTGCCCAGCAGGACGTGGCGGCTATCGCTCGCGGCATGGAAGATGTGGCGGGGGCGATGCACCGCCATGCCGCCGAACTGGAGATGATCGTCGAAGGGCAGTTCTCGGCGGATCTGGGCGATCCACGTATGCGCCTGCTCGCGCGCGCGCTGGAAGTGGCGCGGCAGGCCGATCTGCGGCTGGCGCAGATGGAGCATACGCTGCGGCACCTGATCGTGACCGTGCAGGCGGCCCAGACGAATTTCGACGCCCTCCAACGTGAGCGCGAGCGCCTCGCCACGCTCTACCAGATCGCCCAGGACCTCAATTCCTCGCTCGACCTGCAAGAGCTGCTGGGCCGGGTCATGGCCCAGCTCATCGAGGTCGTGCATGCCGAGCGTGGCTTCCTCATGCTCCATGATGAGCCGAGCGGCCAGCTTCAGTTCGCGGCGGCGCGCGGCGCGGATGGGCACCCGTTGGCGGAATGCGACTTCTCGATCAGCCGCGGCATCGTCAGCGGCGTGTGGGCGAGCCAGCAGCCGATCCTCACCACGGATGCCCAGGATGATGAGCGGCTGCGCCGCCACGAGAGCATCGTCGTCTATGGCATCCGCTCGGTGATGTGCGCGCCGTTGCGGGTACGTGGGCGCGGCGTGGGCGTGGTCTATGTGGATAGCCGCACCGAGACGGCGCTCTTCCACCCAGAGCATCTCGATCTGCTCGCCGCCTTTTGCAACCAGGCGGCCATCGCCATTGAGAACGCGCGTCTCTTCGCCGACCTGCGCCATCGTATCCGTGAGATCAGCGAGATGAAGACCTATATGGACAATATCTTCGCCTCCGTGGCCAGCGGCGTCGTCACCGCCGATACACGCGGTGTGGTCACGGCATTCAACCGCGCGGCGGAGCGCATCTTCAATCTCGCCAGCCCCCTCGCCATCGGCCAGCCATATCAACGGGCGCTCGCTAGTCTCGGTGATAGCGGCCTGGCGAATGCGTTGCGTGGCGCCGCTGAGGAGGACCGCGTCACCCTCGGCTATGAGCTGACCCGTGAACTGCCTGGACGCGGCGAAGTCTCGCTGCGGCTGAACGTCTCGCCCTTGCGTGCGGGGGAGGGCGCGGGCGAGGCGATGGGCATCGCGATGGTGGTGGACGACCTAACGGAATTGCGGCGCAGTCAGCGCCACGCCGAAGAGATCCAGCGCCTCTTCGGGCGCTATGTCCATCCCGCCGTCGTCCGCCAGTTGCTAGCCGATCCCTCCGCGGTGAATCTGGGGGG
>JADMIN010000683.1 GCA_015478575.1 Ktedonobacterales bacterium
CTACTGGATCGCCCCGCTGATCTACAACAATGTCTGGGCGAATCTCGGCAACTGGCAGAGTCCTGGCTTTGTCGTCGTGGACGCGGAGGACCCCAACGCGACGGCGCAGCTCAAGACCGGCTACCATATGCGCTACCTGCCGGATGCCCTCTTCAACCAGGATCTCGTGCGGCACGTCTATCTGAGTGGCTACACCAACGGCAATCTCGCCGACCCGACCCTCGAAGTGGATGACAACTGGCAGCCATACTTCACCATCTCGCTGATGCGGCCGTCGCGCGGGTTCACGGGCGAGGTCGTCAGCAAGGTGCTGCTGGTGGACACGCAGACGGGGGGCATCACGGCCTACGCGCCAGACAAGGTGCCGAGCTGGGTGGATCGCATCATCCCCGGCTCGACGGTCAATGACTATCTGACGTGGTGGGGCAAATACGCGCGCGCGCCCTGGTTCAATCCATCGGGCGCGGGGCAACAGGTGCCGGCGGGGCAGATGGAGTTGGTCTATAATCAGGCCGAGCAACCAGTCTGGCTCCAGGCGATGACGTCAAGCGCCGCCTCGGACCAATCCAGCACGGGGGTGGTGCTCTTCGACACGCGCGACATGACCGGGCGCTTCTACCCGCTGACGGGCCTGGGCGTCTCGGATAACGTCTCTAATACCCTCACCTCGAACCCACTCAACATTCAGAAGTACGGCGTGGGCAATCTCCAGCTCTACCAGATCTATGGCGAGCCGACATGGGTGGCCACCTTCGTCCAAAATGTAGATGCTGGCCAGATCTTCGAGGCGGTGGGCATGGTCAGCGCGCGGCACCTGAGCGGCGCGAACGTCATCATGGCGTCCAACAAGACGCGGGCGCTGGCGCAGTACGCGCAGTGGCTCGCGGATCGCAACCTGCAAGGGACGGGCAACAGCCCAACCGGCACGCAAACCGCCGTGACTGGCACGGTGCAACGGATCTCGGCGGCGACCCAGCAGGGGGCGACCGTCTACTACATCCTGATCAACGGGCAATCGCGCATCTTCCAGGCCAGCCTGGCGTTGAGCGCGGAACTGCCGCTGGTGCAGCCAGGGGACCGCATCCAGGCGACATTCTTGGATACGGGCTTGAGCGTGGTCACGCTCAATAGCTTCACCGACCTGGATATCCATATCTCCGGCCCGACGCCGGGAACCTAACCCTTGCCCTGGCGCGGGAAGGGTGCGCGTTCTTACGGGTGCGCGCGCAGATGAAGGATGAGGCGATGGGCGACACCCGCGTGCGGACAGCGGTGGTGAATGGGACGGGCTATGGTGGTGTCGCGCTGCTGCGGCTGCTCAGCCATCATCCCATGTTCGACCTGGTCGAGGTGACGGCGCGCGCCGAGGTGGGGAAATCAGTCACCGAGGTCTTTCCGCATCTCGCGGGCACGCGGCCGCGGTTCACTGAGGAGGCTGAGACGGCGGAGCTGGTCTTCGTCGCGTTGCCAGACGACGCCGCGGTGGCGCTGGTGCCGCGGCTGCTCGCGGCGGGCCGGCGGGTGGTGGATCTTTCCGCTGGCTTCCGGCTGCGCTCGGCGGCGCTCTATCCGCGATGGTATGGCTACGAGCATCCCGCGCCCGCGCTGCTGGAGCGAGCGGTCTATGGGTTGACGGAGTGGGCGCGCGCGGCGCTGCCCACGGCGCATCTGGTCGCCTGCCCTGGCTGCTACCCAACGGCGGCGCTGCTGGCGGTGGCCCCGGCGCTGGTATGTGGGCTGATCGAACCCGATGTGATTCTGGATGCGAAGTAGGGGCTGAGGGGCGCGGGGCGCCCCCCGCGGCTCGGCGGTGCCTATAGCG
>JADMIN010000684.1 GCA_015478575.1 Ktedonobacterales bacterium
CCCCTCCGGTCCGACGTAGGCGGACTGCGGGCGGATCAGGCGGTTGCCCACGAGTTGTTCGAGGACATGCGCTGTCCATCCTGCCGCCCGGCTGATGGCGAACGTCGAGGGGTACAGGTCGCGTGGCAGGCCGACAGAGTGCAGCACGCTGGCCGAGTAGAACTCAACGTTGGTATAGAGCCGCTGGTCCGGCTTGCGGCGGTTCAGCTCGCTGATAGCGTATTCCTCGGTGCCGCGAGCGAGGGCAAAGAACTCTGGTGTCGAAGCCTGCCGCGCCATCTCACGCAGGATTTCCGCGCGCGGGTCCGTGGTCTTATAGACGCGGTGGCCAAAGCCCATCAGCTTTTCGTGGCGGTCGAGCGCGCCATTGATCCACGGCTGAATGTTCTCTGCCGAGCCGATTGCGTCCAGCATGTCCATGACCAGCGCGGGCGCGCCACCATGCAGCGGCCCCTTGAGCGCGCCGATGCCACCGACGAGGCACGAGCCGAGGTCAGATTCGGTCGAGGCGATGACGCGGGCGGTGAAGGTTGAGGCATTCATGCCGTGGTCAGCCAGCAACACGAGATAGGTATCCAGGCTCTTGATGTGGTGCTCCGGCGGCACTTCGCCGGTGAGCATATAGAGATAGTTCGCGGCATGGCTGAGGTCGGTCCGCGGCGCGATGGGGTCGTTGCCGTGGCGATAGCGGTCGAAGGCGGCGACGATGGTGGGGAAACGCGCGGTGAGCGCGACCGCCTGGTCGAAGGTGGGCTTGCCAGCGATGGGCAGCGAGGCTGCCAGCGTGGAGACGCCCGTGCGGAGCACATCAATCGGATCGGCCTGCGTGGGCATCGTGCGCAGCACGGCATCCAGAGCGGGGAAAGCGCGCTGCGCGCGGAGCGCACCCGTCAATTCATCGAGTTCGGCGCGTGTTGGCAAGTGCCCCTTCCAGAGCAGGTAGCACACCTCCTCGTAGGTCGCCTTGCCCGCCAGTTCACTGATCTCGTACCCACGATAGACAAGTCGGCCCTCATTGCCGAAGACATGGCTGATTCCGGTGGAAGCCACCACCACTCCCTCAAGCCCCTTTGCCGAGGACATGGATTTTACTCCTCTCAGGTTGGATGCCGCGGACATGTTCGGTCCGCGTCCGGCGACCGCGAGACGCTGCCCCGCGCCACTGCCTACACTGCCATTGTAGAGTATGCGGCGTGGCGCGCGGGCAGTGGCAATAGCGAGACGCTGCCACAAGCGGGGCGTGCGCCGTTTGCCATGACGCCTACCAACATATTAGTTGATTTGTATTGATTTGTCCAGATGGATATCTACCAGTTCCCTGCTAGGAGTCTATGTGACATCTCCGCTCTGTCCTTTGGCAGTCCGGCGCAATCTGTGCTATCCTTTGCTTAACTCCCCTAAGATTCAGGCACAGAGCGCTTTGCGAGCCTGTAGGAGCGAACAGAGATGCGGGCGCTGATGCGCGGGCGCGGCGAGACGCCGACACAGCGGCTTAACGTAGGAGCGGCATATGACAAGGCATTTCGATCTCACAGGGCGGATGGGGAGCGGCGCGGCTTCCAGCCCCCAGAACCTGCTGGTCCCGAACGTCATCGAGCAAACGCCGCGTGGCGAGCGTGGCATGGACATCTATTCCCGCCTGCTCAAGGAGCGCATCATCTTCATTGGCACGCCGATTGACGACCATGTCGCCAATCTGGTCGTGGCCCAGTTGCTCTTCCTGCAGAGTGAGGAGGCCACCAAGGACATCAGCATCTATGTCAACAGTCCCGGCGGCAGTGTCTATGCGGGTCTGGCGATCTATGACACGATGCAGCATCT
>JADMIN010000029.1 GCA_015478575.1 Ktedonobacterales bacterium
CTTCCAGGAGGTAAACCAGCACCTCTGTGAGCTTCTCGGCTCATCCAGCGAAGAGCTTCTTGGCCACCACTTCGAGGAGATGAAGCATCCTGACGATCTCGCGCTAAGCGCGGCGATGGTAGCGCGCGCCCTGCGCGGCGAGTGCTCCACCTATACGCTAGAGAAGCGCTATCTGACCAAGGATGGCGCGACGCTGCACGTCAACCTCGCGGTCTCGCTTGTGCGCGACGAGCGTGGGCAAGCGCAATATTTCATCTCTGCGGTGGAAGACATCAGCGAACGCAAGCGGCTGGAGGCGTCTCTCTGGCAGACGGCGGAGCAGATGGCGACGCGGGCGGGTGAGCTGGAGGCCGTTTTCGACGCGCTGGTTGAAGCGGTGGTCGTCTACGATGGCGTTGGCCAGGTCGTGCGCATGAACGCGGCTACGCGGTCGCTGCTCGCGCTGGAGCATGATCCTACGTATGAGGTGCGTCCACTCACCGAGCGTGTAGCGCTCATCGCGATGCGGGATGAGCATGGGCAGCCGCTCCCCGAAGAGCAATGGCCGCACCGCCGCATTCTGCGTGGTGACACGCTCGGTGGCGCGAACGCGCCGGATATTTGCGTACGCGCGCTCGATGGCCGTGAAGCGCGACTCAGTGTCAGTGGCGCACCGATCCGCGGGAAGGACGGGCGCACGGTGGGTGCGGTGGCGATCTTTCGCGACGTGACCGAGCGCCGCCGGCTGGAGTGGCGCACCCACGAGGCGCTGCATGCCTTGCTGGTGATGGCGGAGGCGTTGGTCACCGACGCGCACACCTTTGATACCTCTGAGCCGCCCGCCGCGCATAAGGCCACCGCGCATGAGGCCACCGCGCATGAGGCCGCCGCACGCTTGGCGGATCTCACCCGCAAGGTGTTGGGATGCCAGCGCGTGAGTATCCACTCGCTCGATCCACACGACGGAACCCTACACCCCGTGGCGGTGGTGGGCATGTCCCAAGCAATGGAGCGCACATGGTGGGCTGAGTGGAACCGAGGACCGCGGCTGGTGGAGGTGCTGGATCCCGTCTCCATCGTGCGACTACGCGCGGGCGAGGCTCTAACGCTCGACATGAGCGAGCCACCGTATAACACGCAACCGAATCCCTATGCCATCGTGACACTGCTCGCTGTGCCGATGCGCCTGGGCGAGCGGCTGGTGGGCATCCTTGCCCTTGATCACGGCCACGTCCGCCATGTCGCTAGCGAGAACGAGAGGGCACTGGCAAGCGCGGTGGCCAAGTTCGCCACCTTGGTAATCGAGCGCGAGCATCTGCTCGTTGAGCGCGAGGCGGCGCGAGCGAATGAGGTGGCTCTGCGCGAGGCCAACCGCCAAATGGATGATTTCTTGAGTATGGCCAGCCACGAGCTGCGCAATCCCCTGACTGGCATTCGAGCGAGCATCCAACTCACCGAGCGCCGCATCAAACGGCTGATCACCCAGGCGGAGGCGGCGGGAAGCCCCTTGGCGGAACAGATCGCGGGCTTGATCGAGCCGCTGGAACGTGGCGAGCGACAGACTGGTCTGCTCAATCGCCTGGTCGGTGATCTACTCGATGTTTCGCGCATTCAGACGGGTCGGCTCGAACTGCGCCCAGAGGTGACCGACCTCGCCGTCGCCGTGCGTGACATTGTGGAACAACAGCGGCTCACCAACCGGAAGCGCCGCATCGGCCTCGCGTCGCCCGCGGACGCGGTCCAGGTCCAGGCGGATCCTGACCGCATCGGCCAGGTCATCACCAATTACCTCAACAATGCGCTGAAATACTCCGCCGAGGACCGCCCAGTAGACGTTCATTTGGAGTGCGAGGCCGACCACGCGCGGGTGAGCGTGCGTGACGAGGGCGCGGGCATACCAGAGGACCAACAGGCACGAATCTGGGAACGCTTCCACCGCGCGCCGGACATAATGGTCCAGAACGGCCAGGGAACCGGCCTGGGCCTGGGCCTCTACATCAGCCGAGGCATTATCGAGCGCCATGGCGGCCAGGTCGGTGTGGAGAGTCTACCTGGCCAGGGGTCAACCTTCTGGTTCACTCTCCCGCTCGCTCGCTAGCCCGAAGCGGCACCGGGCCGATGGGGGCCGTCATCCCCGCCGGGGATGACGCCAGCCAAGGTGACCAGACGTGACCGCCCCCGCCTCCCATTCGCTCATAGAGCAGAGATGAATGCGCGGAGCGCGAATGTACGCCACATGTATTATACTCTCTGCGGGATTCTCGCTCATGTCGCGCGGCGGTGCTGGCCGCGCTGAAAGGGTGCGCGGCGGTGAGGAGCGGGCGCTTCTTGCGAAACAATCACAACGCGATGCGCAACAATCACAACGTGGTCCGAGGCCAGCTCTGGCTAAGACGCCCACGCTTTTCTTCAGTGTGGCGCGCGGTGTTATACCTGGTCGGCGCGTTCGTGGGCGCGCAGGCGCTGGTGGTCATCGGGCTGTCGGTGGTGGCGCGGCGACGCCGGTTTCGCAGCCCCGAGGCCGGCTTCCCCTACCTCCGCCTCGGTGAGGTGCGGCTGGGTGAGAATCAGTTGCAGCTCTTCAGCTATGGTCAGGATCTCTACGAGGCCATGCTCGCGGCCATAGACGGCGCGCGCGAGTGCATCTACCTCGAATCCTTCATTTGGAAGGACGATGGCGTGGGGCGAACGTTCAAAGAACACCTAGCGGCCAAGGCGGCAGAGGGTGTGAACGTCTATGTTATCTTCGATATCTTCGGTAATCTGGTCGTGCCTCGTGCTTTCAAGCGCTTCCCCTCCAGCATTCGCGTGCTCCAGTTCTGGGGATTGCGGCGCCCCTGGCATCTGCTCGATCCGCGTCGCTACGCGGTAGACCACCGCAAGCTGCTGGTCGTGGATAGCCACATCGGTTTCATCGGCGGCTACAACCTCGGCAGCCTCTACGCGACCGAGTGGCGTGATACGCATCTGTGCGTCCGTGGCCCAGCGGCAATGGACCTCGCCCAATCCTTCGTGGACTTCTGGAACCGCTTCTGCCGCAAGAGCAACCGCATTACGACCTACTATCCTCGCTCGTTCGACCCAACGATTGCGCTGCACACCAACGACAGCATGCGGCTGACCTTCCCCATTCGTGATATGTACATTGGGGCGATTGATCGAGCGCAGCGGCAGATCCTGCTCACGAATGCCTACTTCATCCCAGACCATATCTTGCTCGAAGCACTGGAGGCGGCAGCGCAACGGGGCGTGGATGTACAGGTGCTGCTGCCTCAGTCCTCAAACCACATTCTCGCCGACTGGGCCGCGCGCGGCTACTTCACCCGCTGCCTGGCGGCAGGCATCCGCATCTTTGGCTATCAGCAGGCGATGATTCACGCCAAGACCTGTACCATTGATGGGCAGTGGTCCACCATCGGCACCGCCAACTTGGATCGCCTCAGTTCCGTGGGGAACTATGAGATCAATATCGAGATTTATAGCGAGGAGCTGGCACACGAGATGGAGGCGCTCTTCACCTGCGACAAGACCAACGCCATCGAGGTGGCCGCTGAGCGCTGGGGCATACGGCCCTGGTACGTCAAAATGAGCGAGCGCCTCCTGTCTCCGCTGCGGGTCGGCCTCTAATCGCCAGAAAGGGATGCGCGTGAAGGTCTTCATCTCGACCGATTTCGAGGGGGTGGCGGGCATCGTGGATTGGGATCAGATTCTGGTCGGCGGCCACGATTACGATTTGGGTCGCCGTCTCCTGCTCGGTGAGGTGAATGCCGCGATTGATGGCGCGCTGGCGGCTGGCGCCACCAGCTTTGTCGTCAACGACTCGCACAGCAGCATGCGCAACCTGCCGCCGGACCTGTTGCATGGGCGCGCGACGCTGCTCACTGGCAAGCACAAGCCGATGTATATGATGGAAGGGCTGGATGGCTCGTTCGACACCATCTTCTTCCTTGGCTACCACGGCTCCATCGGTGCGAGCCACGCGGTGCTCAGCCACAGTTACAATCCTCGCGCCATCTGGGAGGCCCGCATCAACGGCGAGATCGTCGGCGAGACCGCGCTCAACGCCCTGGTGGCCGCCCACTACCACGTCCCCATCGCGCTCGTCACCGGCGACCAGGTGACCGCGGAGGAGGCTCAGCGGCTCGATCCGCCGCCGCACTGCGTGGAGGTCAAACGCTCCCTCTCACGCTATGCCGCCGAGAGTTTGCACCCAGAGGTCGCGCGCGAGCGCATCCGCGAGGGAGCACGGCTGGCGCTGGCGACGGCGCGCCCACCCACGCCACCTATCTTCGCTGGCACGACCGAGGTCGAGCTGACCTTCCTTACCGCGGATATGGCCGAGATGGCCTCTTGGCTGTATGGCGTCGAGTTGGTGCCTGACCGCGCGCGCACGGTCATCTATCGTGGTGAGCGCCCCCTCGACCTCTTCCGCACCTTCATCACGATCGTGATGCTCACCCGCGCCCTGGTGGAGTGACCACCGGCGCGTATCACCAGCGTGCGGCGCGGAGCGCTCTCACTGTGTCGTGGAGCGCGGCAGATCGGCGACCATCACGCCATCGAAGGACGCATTCAGCAGATCGCCACGGCGAGTGAGCGCGGCGCCATTGGTCAGGCCGCTGAAGAGCAGACCGTGCATCGCCTTCAGCGTCAGGATGCGCCGCACCGATTCATTGATGCGCGCCATGCTGATCTGGCCCGATTGCATCGCGGATTTGAGCGAGGTGATCATCCAGGTCATCGAGGTCGTATCGAACGCGCCCTCGAGCAGGTCATCGCCGGCCTCCACCGCCAGCACCGCCGCCTGGCCTAGGTTGTAGCGCAGGCTGATGCCCTTCATATAGAGACTATCGGTCATCACCACACCCTGGTACCCCAACTCGCCGCGGAGCACTCCCTGCACCATCGCCGGCGAGAGTGAGGCCGGCAGGTTGCCATCAATCGCCGGCACCAGCACATGCGTCACCATGACCATCCCTGGATTGAGTGTGAGCAGGCCACGGAACGCGGCAAACTCCGTGGATTCAAGATCCGTTCGGCTGCGATTGAGCGTGGGCAACGTCAGATGAGGATCCAGCGTGATGCTGCCGATGCCAGGCCAGTGCTTGAGCGTCGCCACGATACTGTACGTTTGCAAGCCCTGAAGGAACCGTCCGGCGTACGTATCAACTGTCTGGGGATCACTCGCAAAGAGTCGGGGACCCTCGATCGCGTTGGGCGCGAGGCGCACATCCACCACTGGGGCCAGGTCGGTGTTGATGCCCAGCGCGCTCAATTCCTGGCCTGCCTGCTGGCCTGCCTGATAGGCCAGTTGAGGGTTGCCCGACGCGCCGACCGACTGCGCGGCGAGCAGCGGGGGAGCGAAGCGGCTGTAGCCCAGCCGGTCTACGTTGCCGCCTTCCTCATCCATAGTGATGAGCAGCGGAATGCTCGCATGCGCCTGCACCGCCGCAATATAGTCCTGAAGCTGCTTTGGAGTAGACATATTCTTGCCATAGATAATCATGGCGCCCGCGTGCAGATTGCGCACCATGTTATCCACGTCTGGCTGATAGTCCTGGTAATAGGTCTCGATCAGCATCATCTGGCCGAGCTTCTCATCCAGCGTCATGCCAGCCAGTTCGGATTCGACGAGAATACGGATCGCGACTGGCACATCCGCGTCGGCGCCTGGTGTCGGCGTGGCGGTGGGCGAAGGCGTGGCCGTATGGGCAGTGGGCGTCGGCTTGGGGGTGCGTGTCCGCTGGGCAATTGGTGTCGGCGTTCGCCCGGTGACCGTACCGGCCCCGCTGCACGACGCCAGCACGATCAGGCAGAGCGCGATCAGGCTGATGGCACTCTGGCGCGGCGCGATCCGTGCGCGCGGGCGCGCGCCGAGTTGCGGTGTGCCCGCGCGTGCGCGGCGCTCGGTCGGCCCTCTCCGCATTCCCACTTGCGGCATCGCCGCCCTCCCTCCCTCAGGCCCACTGGCGTCACGTTGGCGCCTTCTCTCATAGAGACGAGCCACATCCCCTCATCAGCAACACTCGCGCCGGAAATCATACGACATGCGATGTCGCCTCATCGGTGGCACCACATGTCGTATGTCGGAGGTTTGGGTGGGCACGCGGCAGGCGCGCTCGTCCGTTGTCTCTAAGCGCGATTGATGACGGGGAGCTTAGAGACGTTCCAGCGATCGTTGGCGCTGCGCACTTGGAACTGCACCATCGAGATGGCATCGGTCGGGCAGCGCACGATGCAGAGGCCGCAGCGGATGCACTTCTCCTCATCAATAATCATGTCCGCGCCGCCCTCCCAGGCGCTTCCCGCCACCACACGCAGCGGATCACCCTTCACGACGCGCGTCAGCCCTTGCATACTGATGCAGTCATACGGGCAGATATCCACGCAGCCGCTGCAAAGGATACAGATGGAAGGGTCAATCGTAATGTTGAGTTGGCATTGCAGACAGCGCCGTGCTTGGGTGATGGCCTCGTCCGGGCTGTAGCCAGTCTCAGTCTCGGTCACGATGCTAAAGCGCTTCTGCAGTGGCAGCGCCGGAATGATCTGATAGGGAATGGACTCGTAATCGTCCACCATGCCCCGACGGAAGTCCGGTAGCTCAATCTCCAGCGCCTCCTCAGCGGAGCTATCCTCGCCGCCCAGATAGCGGTTGATGGCCGCCGCGGCATCGCGCCCGTCAGCGATGGCGGAGATGAGGTTGCGTGAGCCTTCCGTGAAGTCTCCGCCCGCGAAAAGGCCCGGCCGGCTGGTCATCCAGGTATCGCGGTCTACCAGTGGGATGCCCCACTTGTTGACCTCCAACCCCAGTTCCTTGGCCGGAATCCACGAGGTATCCGCATACTGGCCATACGCCGCGATGACCGTGTCCACATCGAGCGTGAACTCGGAGCCGGGCACTGGAATGGCGCGGCGGCGACCGCTGGCGTCGGGATCACCCAGGCGGTTACGCACAAACCTGGCGCCGCTGACATGGATACCATCCTCACTGAGCACCTCGACATTGGAGGCGAGATAGATGAACTCGACATGCTCCAGCGTCGCCTCATCCACCTCATACTCGTCGGAAGGCATCTCCTCTTTCGAGCGGCGGTAGAGTACGTAGACCTTTTCCGCGCCGAAGCGGATGGATGACCGGCAGCAGTCCATCGCGGTGAAGCCGCCGCCGAGCACGGCAACCTTCTTGCCGACGAAGACCGGCTCGCCGAAGTTGACTTTCTCCAGGAAAGGCAGGCCTGGCAGCACACCCTGCAAGTGCGCGCCGGGGACTTCCTTGTTGTCGGGTCCCGTCATGGGATTCGAGAGCATGCAGCCCGCGCCCAGATAGACAGCATCGTACTGGTTGAGCAGGTCGGTGAGTTGGATATCCTTGCCGATGGTGGTGTTGAGCTTCACCTCGATGCCCAGCGCCTCCAGATACTCATCGCACTCTTCCTTTGTCACCTCGCGCGGCAGGCGCCAGACGGGAATACCCCCGACCATCATACCGCCAGGAGATGGATACGTGTCGTAGACCGTTACTGGGTAGCCGACCTCCGCCAACTCGCGCGCGCAGGCGATACCCGCGGAGCCAGCACCAACGACGGCGATCTTCTTGTTCTTGGTAATCGTGGGCCGCTCCGGCAGGTGGCGAAACTCACGATGGTCGTAAGACGCGCGCTTGAGCCAACAGATGCTCACTGGCTTGCCATCAATCTTGTTGCGGCGGCAGACTGGCTCGCAGGGGCGCGCGCAGGTGCGGCCCAACACGCCCGGCACGACATTCGACCGGCGATTGAGGACATAGGCTTCATCGAACCGGCCCTGCGAGATCAGCCCAATATAATTCGCAACGTCAGTGCGGGCCGGGCAGCCAACCTGACAGGGAATGTTTGTTTTGTACCAGTCGGGCTCGACTTCTTCGGACTGGTACAGGAGGTCCAAATTCTCATCCGGATCAATCATCGCCCAGATCCCTTCCGTGACGTTGCCATCCGACATCCGCCCACTCTGGCGCGCGGACGGCGGCGATATGCGCGATAGCTCTCTGCGCCCCGCTGAAGGCGGCGGTAGCCTCAATGTGGACGGTGGCGAGCATACTGGCCAGCCACGGCCAGTCCGTGGAATCCCGCTCACCGACGACGCGCTCGCATACCACGCTAAGTATAGCATTGCCCTCTCTGGCACGCCAACATCCACCCAGCCTCCGCGACATGACCCACGCTAGACGGCGTCCGTGCTAGACGGCGTCGGACGCCTCGTCACGCACGGAATCCGCCGCCTGGCTGGCTCGCGCTTGGGCGCCAGCGGCCTCGTCGCCCAACTGGTGCGTGCCCAAATGGCGTGTAAAGAAAGCCACCACACGCGCGCAGTAGGCCGGGCGGTCCTGGAAGTAGGCGCCGCAGTGCGCGGCGCCCTCGACGATCCATAACTCCTTTGGCTCACGCGCGGCTTCATAGACCGCGTAGCCCTGCGCGACAGGCGAGATGCTATCCTCGGTGCCATGGATGAGCAACAGTGGGCGCGGCGAGAGCGCCGCGACCTCGCGCACTGGCTGCACATCACCGCCACGATAGCCCGCCAGCCGTGGCAAAAAGACATCCGCGGCACGCACGGCCAGGGTGGGGAGACGGGTCGCGCGCGCCGGAAGGCGCAGGAGGCGCCGGACGCCATGAGCGACCACCGCGGCGTGGGTGGAGAAAGGCGTGTCAGCTACGACAGCGCGCACGTCAGGGCAGCGGGCAGAGCCGATAATCGCCGCCGACGCGCCCATTGAGAAGCCGATGACGCCGATACGCGCGGAAGGCACGCGCCGCTTGGCATAAGCTATCGCGCCGAAGAAATCCTCGGTGGTGGCATAGCCAAGCGTGACTGGGCCAGGGTGGCCAGGGCGGTGGCCGTGGAAATCGAAGAGCAGCACATTAAAACCGGCGCGCCAGAGGGCGGTGGCAATGCCCACTAGCTCGAACTTGCCGCCGCGATAGCCATGGCAGCCGACCACCACGCGGTCGGAGCCGGGGCGCCGCAGCCACCAGCCGTGCAGCACGTGCTCGCCATGTCGTGGGCGAAACGTCACTTCCTCGAAGTCCGCGCCAGTCTCAAAAGGTGTGATGGCATACTCATCATATGGACCGCTCCGCTGGGGCACCGTCAGCACGCGCGCGGTTACGTACCCAATGCCGACGCCGCTCAGGAGCGCAGCTCCCCCGGCCACTCCCGCGGCGGCCATCATCCGCCGCCGCCATTGCTTCCTGTTGCCGCCAAGCATGTCGCTTCGCACCTCCGGTCCGCTCTCCTGGCTGCCAGCATCTCACTGGATACTCCACATCTCAAGTATAGCGGATGGCGTGGCAGCGATGCCTCTCCGCGTCTCGAATCGCACTGATCTCCTTCTTCCGAATGCTCACCATGCCCACCGCTCACCCGTAGATGAGGTGAGACGCACGCCGTGCGGCCCGGCCTGAGGGTGCGCACCGCGCCGACCGCATGGCACTGGTCAGCCAGCGGGAGGTGTCATATTTGTCATATAGTGAAGTCAACGAGATGTGCTGGGTTTCCCAGGAGCAGGCGAGTGGATACGAGAGCGGTGGAAGTGCCGGGGCACGGCAGACCAGGGCAAGGGAGAATGGCGGGGCGCCGCTTCATCGGTGGTCGGCCATGAATCTTATCTCAAAGCCGCGGGCTGCCGCACAGGCGCGCGCGCGCGAATTGCTGCGGTCGCTGCTGACCGAGCGGGAATTCACGCAGCTCACCAGCCAAGGGTATCTGGAGATGCGCAGCCAGAGCAATGAGCGGCGTGTCTATCGTATTCCGCGCGGACCGGGTATGGTGCGTGTCTTCGACGGTGGCGAGGCGGTCTGGGATCTCTGCCTGCAACCGGCTGAGCCATTACCCGCCGATGATATCGTGCTGATGCACAAACTGCTGCTGGAGAGTGACGAGCAGGGCTACTGGGAGAAAGCCAATCGCTTTCTTCCCTTCTCCATCACGATCCCTGACCCGCTTGCTGGCCTCTTCTATCCTCATCGCACGCCGCCTCCCACGCCACCACAGCCGCGCCGTCCCGCCCCACGTCCCACCCCGCGCCGCGTCGCGCCTCGACCCACTCCGCCGCCACCCGGTGTTCCCAGCCACCTCGACTTCCGCCGCGCGCACCTGGATGGGGGGCGGTTCTGCCGGGCCGAGTTGGCCGGAGCGGACTTCAGTGGGGCGCACCTGGCTGGGGCCGACCTGCGCTGGGCGGATCTGGAGCGCGCCAACCTCCGCGGCGCGGATCTCCGTGGGGCTGATCTCTTTGGCGCCCGGCTGGCGGGGGCCTCGCTTGCGGAGGCGGACCTGCGCCGCGCTG
The DNA here is from genome assembly GCA_015478575.1 of Ktedonobacterales bacterium. GTDB lineage: Bacteria > Chloroflexota > Ktedonobacteria > Ktedonobacterales > JADMIN01 > JADMIN01. Next base: position 10,307 of record JADMIN010000029.1, read on the forward strand.
ACCTGCGCCAGGCAGACCTACACGCGACCAATCTCCGCGCCGCGCTGATCTGCCGTGCCCTGATAGTTGACGCCCTGCTCATTGAGGCCGACCTCTCCGGGGCGGATGTGCGCGGTCTGCGCCTCGGCGAGGCCCAGATGGAACGCTGCCAACTCACCGACGTTCGTGGCGATGGCGAGACTACCTGGCCCACGGACTTCGACTCCCAGCAGCCACTCCCAGTTCGCCTGTAGCCGCATCTCTCCCCCAAGGGGCAATGGCTTCCTCGCGGGGACACACCAGATGTCTGGCATACCTATCCCACTGCCAGCCAGCTAGCTATTTTGGTGGCCGCGAGTGAGTATCACGCTCGATGCCGCGTACCATCTACAGGGCCGCGAAGAAACCGCACCAGCGGGTGCGGCGCCCACTGACGAGCAACCTGATGCGATATGTGTTCTCTGAGCAGGCGAAGAGAAGTGAAGTTCCGCTCATGCGACATCTCATAGGCTTGCACCGCCCAGCGGTGCTGTGTCTCGCGCTGGCGCTGGTGCCAGCGCTCCTGGCTGGCTGCGGCGAGGCCACGCTGGCGCAACGCACCTCAGGCTCAGTCACGTTGACGGGGCAGACGAGTGTGGCGGGCAATGCCACGCTCGTCGAATATACCATTCCTGACGCCGACGGCTATCCCTACGCGCTTACGCAAGCGCCAAACGGCGATCTCTGGATAAGCGAGCACTTGCCGCCGGATGATACCAAGGATGATCCGTTCATCGGGCATCTCACCAGCCGCAACGTGCTGGCGCAGTTGCCGGTGCCGACGCCAGGCACCAACCCCAACAGCATCGCCGCCAGCGCGGATGGCACGATCTGGTTCACCGAGCCGAACAAGAGCCTCATCGGGCGTGTCGCACCCGATGGCAAGATCACCACGCCTTTCACCGTCCCCAACGGTGGGCAACCGCTTGCGATCACCGTAGGACGCGATGGTGCCCTCTGGTTCACCGATCCTGGCACGAACCAGATCGGGCGTGTCACTCCAGAGGGGAAGATGGTCGAGTATCGGCTGGTCAAGGCGTTTCGCTTCCCCGATCAGATTACCGTAGGGCCAGATGGCAACCTCTGGTTCACCGAACGCTATGGCAACGGTATTGGGCGCATCACGCCCTCGGGCGCGTTCATGGAGTTCCCGCTGCCAGCGAGCGATAGTGAGCCAATTGGCATCACGAGCGGCCCCGACCGTAGCCTCTGGTTCACGGAGAACAAGCGCAACGCCATTGGGCGCATCACGCTGGCGGGCAAGATCACCGAGTTCCCTCTCGCATCACAGGGAAGTGCCCCCAACGGCATTACGGTCGGGAGGGATGGCAACCTCTGGTTCTGTGAGAACACACGCAACCGCATCGGCAGCATGACGCCTACGGGCCAGCTCACAGAATACGCGCTTCCCGCGCCAAGCAGCGGCCCGCTCAACATACTGGCCAGCCGCGATGGCAACATCTGGTTCACCGAGGTCGGCAGCAATCGGCTGGGGCGCATCACGCCGCGGAAGGGTGGCTAATGCCCGCGGAGCGCGTCCTGCCGGCTGTCCTGAGATGTGTGTACCTCAGCGCACCTTCACGTCAGCGCGCCTTGGCCAGCCTCCGTTCCACGCAGGGCGTGTGCGCCCAAGCCCACCGCGAGGCGCACACG